>JAABRJ010000385.1 GCA_011390985.1 Desulfobacteraceae bacterium | reverse complement strand
CAGTACGAAAGCTGGTCGCTGCCCTTGAGCGTCCTTTTGGGGACCCCCGTCGCCGTGCTCGGCGCTTTTGCCGCGATTTTCCTGCGCCGCATGGAGTTCAATCTCTACGCCCAGATCGGGCTGATCATGTTGATCGGGCTGGCGGCCAAGAACGCGATCCTGATCGTGGAGTTCGCCAAGGTGGAGTATGAAAAGGGCAAATCCATCACCGACGCGGCCCTGGAAGGGGCGCGGCTGCGGCTGCGGCCGATCCTGATGACGAGCCTGGCCTTCATCCTGGGCTGCGTGCCGCTGGCGATCGCCTCCGGCTCGGGGGCCATCGCCCGGCAGGTGATGGGCACCGGGGTCATCGGCGGCATGTTGGCGGCAAGCTTCGTCGCCATTTTCCTGATCCCGATGACCTTCTATGTCGTCGAAAGACTGGCCCACCGGGGTCCTTCCAAAGAGGGCCACGTTGCGGGCGTGCCCCAGGATCCGCAACCGAAAGCGAGAAAGGAAGAGGAGCATGCGTAAGGGGTTTCTGTGCTGCCTAGTTTTGATCATGGTGACGGGCTGCGCCATGGTGGGCCCGGACTACAAGCGGCCCGCCATCGACGCCCCCGCCTCCTGGCGCTTCGAGGAGCAAGAGGCCCGGGACCTCGCCAACACGGCCTGGTGGGAGCAGTTCAACGACCCCGTGTTGAACGACCTGGTGCGCACCGCCCTGGCGCAGAACAAGGACCTGCTGATCGCCACGGCCCGGGTCGAGGAGTTCTTCGGCCGCTATTTTTCGGCCCGCGGCGCCCAGTTCCCCTTTGCCGAGGCCGGTGGCAGCGCCTTCCGTGAGCGCGTGACCGAAAAGGGGCCGACCCCCATTCCCTCGGGCGTGGACACGACGTTCAACTACTACGAGGCGTTCCTGGGCGGCAGCTGGGAGATCGATTTCTGGGGCAAGTACCGCCGCGCCTCCGAGGCCGCCCGCGCCGAGCTGTTCGGCACGGAGGAAGCCCGGCGGACGGTGGTGCTGACCCTGGTCAGCGCGGTGGCCGCTACCTACGTGGATATCCTGACCCTGGACAAACAGCTGGAGATCACCCAGCGCACCGTGGAAACCCGCAGACAGAACCGTGACCTGTTTCAACTGCGTCTGGACGAGGGCATCAAACCGGAAATCGATGTGAGCATGGCCGAGGCCGAATACCAGGATGCCCTGGGGCGCATTCCCGAAATCGAGCTTGCCATCGCACGCGCGGAAAACGCCCTCAGTGTTCTGCTCGGCAACAATCCCGGCGCAATTCCCCGGGGCCTCACCATCGACGAGTTGCTCCTGCCGGGGATACCCTCCGGGCTGCCCTCCGAGCTGCTGGAGCGGCGGCCCGACATCCGCGCTGCCGAGCAGGCCCTGATCGCCGCCAACGCCCAGATCGGTGTCGCCAAATCGCTCTATTTCCCGACCATTTCCCTGACCGGCGCTTTCGGCACGGCCAGCACCGACCTGTCGGATCTCTTTACCAGCCCGTCCAAGGCCTGGAATTTCGGCGTTCCCCTGACCGTGCCGATTTTCACCGCGGGGCGTATCGGCGGCGAGGTCAAGGGCGCCGAGGCCTTTCAGCAGCAGTTGTTATACGGCTACTTGCAAGCCGTGCAAAATGGCCTGCGCGAGGTGGACGATGCGCTCGTCGAGCGCGCCAAATCCGACCAGCGGCTCCAATCTCTGGGCCGGCAGGTCGCTGCCCTGGAGAACTACGCGCGGCTGGCGCGTATGCGCTTTGACGAAGGCGTCACGAGCTTCCTGGAGGTGCTCGACGCCGAACGCAGCCTCTTCAACGTCGAATTGTCCAAAACCGCCGGCCAGAACACCCTGTTCCGGTCATTGATCAACATCTACAAGGCCATGGGCGGCGGCTGGGTTGAGGCCGCGGAGGCCGCGGCGACGTCCCAACCGGAGATGAAGGCGGGCTTCATCCCCTGAATTCTAAAAACAGATCGGAACCATGAGAGGAGGAGACCATGAAACATGTTATTCTAATGATGGGTGTGGCGATCGTGGCATTGGGAATTGCCGGCAACCTGTCCGCGCAGGAGACCCTCATCGAGACCGTTGCCAACGGCTGTCAAACCGAGATTGCCACCTACTGCAAGGATGTGACCCCCGGGGAGGGGCGGGTTCTGGCCTGCCTCTATGCCCACCAGGACAAATTGTCCGGTAAATGCGAGTATGCGCTCTACGACGCGTCTGCCAGGCTGGAGCGCGCGGTGGCCGCGTTGACTTATTTGGCCAATGAGTGTGCGGCCGATCTGACCAAACACTGCTCCGGGGTGCAAGCGGGTGAGGGGCGCCTGCTGGAGTGCCTGAAAGCAAACGAAGCCAAGTTGAGCAGCCGCTGCAAAGGCGCCTTCCAGGATGTGGGTGCAAAATAAACTTCTTCCGGCAGAACTGGAGGGACCGCGCCGCATGCGATGCCATTCGTGCAGGCGGCGCGCGTCTCAAACAAAACGATGAAACACCTGTTAAAAGAAATCCGTCACAACCCGCTGCTCTGGCTGCTGGCCTTCGTGCCGGTGGTGCTCGCGGCCGAGAAGCTCACGCCCGAGGCGCACACCCTGCTGTTCCTGCTCTCGGTGTGCGCCATCGTGCCGCTGGCGGCGCTGCTCAGCCACGCCACC
>JAABRJ010000383.1 GCA_011390985.1 Desulfobacteraceae bacterium | reverse complement strand
GGCACCGTGTTTCGCGTTCTTTTTGGGCTTCCACCACTTGGGGGCAAGGCCCGCAGGGCAGGCCGTGACGTTGCCGGCCGCATCGAAGTGAAATGCGCTCAGAGGCTTTTTTTCGCCGCTCTTGGTAGTCCTCCGGCACCGCCGCGACCCGGTGGTTTTCATCGCTGCCGTAGAGGGTGTCGGTCAGCAAAAGATCGGGGCCCAGGCCACGGAGCTTGGTATCGGCAATGGCCAGGATCAGCGCATGGGCATCGCTTTCACAGGCCGGCTGGACCGCCACATGGGTAATAAGATTGATGGTTTATGATTGCGTTAGGGCTGAACAAACAGGACGCGGCGATGTGGGTTGCAACCTACAATGTCCATGACTGTGGCAGCCGGTAGGGCCGCTTCGACCACGGGTGCATCGCCAAAGCCCTGGTCGAAATCGATCCCGACGTGATCGCGCCGCAGGAGGTCACGCTGGACAGGGCAGGGGACCTGACCGGGCGCCTCCATTGGAAAAGTAAAAGTTTTCAAAACCAGTCAGTTGCGAATACAGGTTGCTTTCGTCGGGAGACACTCGATAGGGCGTTGATTGGCCCACGGCGTTTTCCTGCACTCAATGCCGCTGATATGAATTGCCCCCGAATTCGGTCGAACCAAGCCAGTGAGTACCAAGGAGAATCCCAAAATGATCGTGTTATACGCTTTTTTAGGCATCCTATCCCTTGGTGTTCTGTTTGTCGCTAAAAAAACCATTGAGCTGAAAAACGGCAGAAAGAAGGCTGCGGATGACCGTGCGAAAATGAAAATCAAAAAGCTGACGGCACCCGGTGTTGTCAAAAGTCTTACCGTGCTTCCGCTTATCGATTTTTACGCGGACCAACCGGATCTGAAAACCGAAGCCGGCGTTTCCTATCTGATTCGCACGGATGACGCCACAATTTTAATGGATGTGGGGTTTAACGCCAAAAAAGAACACCCTTCCCCCCTGCTGCAGAATATGGAAACCCTTGGGGTTTCAACGTCTGAAATTGACATGATTTTTATCAGCCACGCGCACCTCGACCATTTGGGCGGCTTGGCGGATCAAAAGCAAAAAACCTTCAGCCTGTCCCAGGGCCCGGTTGCACTTTCTGGAATTCCGGTTTATGTGCCGGTTCCGATTGCAGCGTCCCATTGGAATCCCGGCCCCAAAAACCATGTCATCAACGACCCGGTGGTGATAGAACCCGGTATCGTCAGCATCGGCATCATCCACCGATTTTTATTTCTCATAGGGCGCACCCTGGAAAATGCGCTGGCAATAAACGTTGAAGGCAAAGGCATTGTGCTGATTGTCGGATGCGGGCACCAAACCATCGAACGAATTATCGAACGAACCTTGGCGCTTTTTGATGCGCCCATTTATGGGATTATCGGGGGGCTTCACTTTCCAGTGAACGGCGGGAGGATCATGCTCGGTCCCGTCAACATCCAACAGCTGGTTGGCTCCGACAATCCTCCCTGGAGAAGCATCCGCGAAAGCGACGTTCAAAACGCCATCGCGGCAATCGAAAAAGTGTCGCCAAAGATCGTTGCCCTCTCCTCCCACGACAGCTCTGACTGGAGTCTGGACCAGTTTCGGCGGGCGTTCGGAAACGCGTATCTGGACATCCGGGTGGGAAAGGAAATTGTGATATAAATTCAAAATCTTCCAGCCTGGGCAATTGCCACCCCCCCAAACCCCTGGCCGTCTGAGCAACCGGCTGGGCGCGGGAATGGGACTTGGATGGTGCCATCCCGCAGGCGGCGCTGACTCGGCACAGGTCGCAGATTCAGTGGACGCAACACCGCCATCCCGCTCCTGAACTGCAGGACCGAGGAAGCCAACCCGGTATCTTTGAAAGAAGGTGAAACGGGTACCCCTGTTGGACTCTTGCGAAAGCGTCACTCCGCCGCAACTTGAGGCTGGGGGATGATTCCGCCTACCAGCGGTTCGTAGATGCGGTATTGTGTTTCCTCCCCCAACAGCTCGTCCACCTGTTTTTGAAGCGCGACGCGCTTTTCGCTTTTAAACCAGCGGTTCCAGTCCTCAAGGCTGTTCCAGGTGCTGATAACCATGTATTCACCGGGGCAGTCCAGGCAGCGAAAGGTCCTGCCGGTTAGATAACCCGGCTGGATCGTGGCCAGGGAGCGGAGCTTGACGATCAATGGCGCCAGTTTGGCTGCTTTTTGGGTGTCTTTGTATTTGCGCTGAATCATAACCGAAATCGCCATGATGCCCTCCATATTCAGTGATCGATTATACAGTTTACGAGACTATCATTTTTTGCCTTGAAGAGCCGCTTGCTTCACATCTGCCGAGAGGAACGGGGATGACTCGGACGACTGGAACCGGTCGGCTGCATTTTTTGGGGGCAGCAACCCACCCCGCAAATCAAAGAGCGAGAAACCCGTCGGGGGCGAGGCATGTCGCCAGCATGACCGCGTTGATGTCGCGGTGCTCGGCCCAGGTCGCTGCGTGTCGATGCTCGGGGTGACGCCAGAAGAATTCGATGTCATCACCGAGTGGCACGAAATCCAGCAGGGCCTCGAGCAACGCCCGGGCGCCGTTGGTTTAGATGAGACGGTCCTGGCCGAAGTCCTGCCACATCCTTTGAATGGCCAGCATTCGGATCGCGA
>JAABRJ010000382.1 GCA_011390985.1 Desulfobacteraceae bacterium | reverse complement strand
GGTGGAGGAGAGCGCCACGACCCGCTGGACGTTGTGTGCCTCCAGCAGACCGAAGTAATCCGGCAGAATCCAGATCGGCGCCAGGCTGATCCAATTGCAGATTTCGATCTGCAGGGGCTTTGGACCGCCACCCGGGTCAGCGGCGGCCTTCAGGCTGCACCAGTGGATTCCGGGGCTGGCGTGTTGTCGGTTGGGCTGCCGCGAAAAGGCCATGACGGTGGCCCCTTGGCCAACCAACAGCGGCAAGAGGCATTCCCCCACCAGGCTGCGGGCACCCAAGACGCCTACATATCCACCCAGTGGCATAATCCTCCCACGCTGCCAGGCCGTCCGTCACAGCGGTTGGGTTACCGATTATTTCTCAGCACGTGATAGCCCGCGAGGGCCAAAAAGTGGCCCCAGACCCCTGCCGCCACCGCCACCATCAACGCAATGGGGTACTGATCCCGAAAGAATTTGCGATAGAAGCGCATCAGGCCCCGGTGCTTGTGCCACTCGACGAAAATGGGCCGATCACGGCCGCAGACGCCCTTGAGATGCACCACCTTTGCCTCCGGCACGAAAACAATCTTCCAACCCTTTTCACGGATCCGCATACACCAGTCAAGATCCTCGACATGCAGAAAATACCCCTCATCGAAGCCCCCCACATCCTCTATGACCTTGCGCGGCACCATCATGCAGGCCCCGGAAGTGGCCTCGATTTCCATTTCACCATCGGGAACCTTCTCATGGTGCTGCAAAAAATCATAAAAAATCCGTGGGTAGTGGTTTTGCAGCCGGTAAAGCCCGCTAAGCCTGACCAAGGCCCGCCAGGGAGTCGGCACGGCCCGCCGGCCGCCGGCCTGTTCGGTGCCGTCCGGATTGATCAGCATTCCTCCCGCCATGCCGGCGTCGGGACGCTTTTTCAAGGCGTTGACCAATGCGGGCAGGGTGTTGCCATCGATGACGCAGTCGGGGTTCAAGTAGAGAATGTACTGCCAAGAGGCCAGCTTCGTGCCGATGTTGCACGCCCTGGAAAACCCAAGGTTGGCGCCGTTACGAAAGATGCGCAGGTTCTCCAAGCCGCCGTACCCGCCCTCAAGTCTTTGGATGCTGTCATCCTCGGAGGCGTTGTCGACCACGATGATTTGCGTCGGATACCCGGTTTGGACAATGGACGCCACGCAGTCGCCAAGCCGGGAACCGGCATTGAAGTTGACGATGACGATGGATACGGGTTCCATGCGGTTACTGCTTCCGGGTCAAAAGCGGCGGGTTCACTTGAATCTGAAGACGCTTTTATCCAAAACCCTCAGAACATCCCACGCGGAAGCCTTCCGCCTGTTTTGGATGTGCCGTCGTTTCTGCCACACCGTGCGGATTTCAGCCAGGGCGTCGATCTTGGCCCGGATCATGATTTTTCCCTGCCGCCTCTGAAAGCCGATGACCCCGCTGATCAAATTGACCATGACGTGCAAGGGCAGAAACATCCAGAACAAGGTGGCGGGCATGTTTTTGAAATAGGTCCAAACCATGTTCCGGTGGCCGTGATAAACCGCGAAATCACCGCGCTGCCCGCCGCTGGTGGCCGACCCCAGATGGTGAACCACCGCCGACGGCACCTGCAAGCAGCGGTGTCCCAGGAGACGCATCCGGAAGCCGAGGTCCACATCCTCCAAATAGCAGAAGAAATCCTCGTCGAAACCGCCGGCCTCGCGCAAGGCCTCGGTCCGGTACATCGCCGCTGCGGCACACGGCGAAAAAACCTCCCAAGGCGTCGCTTCCTTTTGGAAGAGCCGGCCATGCCCCTCGCGCCAGGCCGCCCCGCTCACGTGATAGCGGTCCCCGTCACCATCGAGCAGCTTGGGCTTTTCGGCAGACACCAGCCGGCTGCCAAACATCGAATATTCAGGATATTTTTCTGCAGCCAAGAGCAGCTTCTCGATCCAGTCGGGCTCGGGAAACGCATCGGGGTTGAGCAGCGCAACGAGCGGGGTGGTGCATAGGGCCAGGGCACGGTTGTTGCCAGCGGCGAAACCGACATTTTCGGTCATTTTGAAAACGGTCACCCTGCCAGATGAATCGGTGATGTTGCCGAAACCGTCGGTGCTGGCGTTGTCCAGAACAAACACGCGATCTGGAGCAACCGTCTGCAAGTTTAGATACCTAAAGCACTTTTCCAGCAAAATTGAACTGTTGAAGTTTACGATGATGACGGTGAGAGGCAAAAATCACATACTTTCCTATTTTTTGTCCTGCATTAAAGTCAAGTTCGCCTGCAGGAAGTAAATTATCTATCCAACAGTAGAAGTTGGAGCCAAGGCATGGATCGAGGATTTTCATCGACCCTGCCATCGCAGTTGTCGTCGATGCCGTTGCCGGGAATTTCGTTCTGGCCGGGATTGACCTGCGGGTCGGCGTCGTTGCAGTCGGTTTGGGCATAGGTGCAGAAATCGCTGATGAATTGGCCGGAACCGTCACCATCATTATCAATGCATGGCCCTTTTAAGTAGACCTCGTCGATATACCACCCTGCGTCAATGAAGGAGAGAGCCCCTTGCTGCAAATTGAAGGCTACCCGCACCTTCTCTCCGGCGTGAGCCGACAGATCCACCATGGCAAGCGACCAGACCCCGGAGCTGTTGTCGTTCCCGCCCCACAGGGTC
>JAABRJ010000381.1 GCA_011390985.1 Desulfobacteraceae bacterium | reverse complement strand
TCCCGATGCCCTTGCCGATCAGCGAGACATCGGCGGCGTCCATGTCACTTCCGGCAATCCCCCTGATATCATATTCCCTGAACATCTCCGGGTTCACCACGATCTCCTTCCGTTTTGGCTGCCCGCCCTTTCGGCGGTTGGCAGCTTCAGTACCACGCCACTGCCAGGGCCGCCAGGCCGATCGCCCAGCAGTAGGGCGCAAAGCGGTAGAGGCGCCCCTGCCGCACGACCCGCAACAAAATCCTCAAGGCGATATAGCCGGTGACGGCGGCGGTCACCCCGCCGAGCAGCATCATCGCGACCGAAACCGAGGAGTCCGCCAGGGAGCCGTCCAGCCCCAGCACCAGCGCCCCGAGAATGGCGGGAATCGAGAGCAGAAACGAATAGCGGCCGGCCAGTTCACGGTCGATCCCCAGGAACAGGGCGGCACAGATGGTGGAGCCGGAGCGCGAAATGCCCGGCAAAACGGCTATCCCCTGGACCAGCCCGATGGTCAGCGCGTCACGGGTGTGGACCTGGGGCAGCAGCCGGCTGCGCTCAGCCAGACGGCGCGTGAACCACAGGAAGGTGCCGGTAATCAGAAGCATGGCCCCCACGATCCCCACCGAACCGAAAATCCGGTCGGCAATCCGGTGAAACATCAGCCCCAGGAAAGCGGTGGGAATGCTGCCCAACACGATCAGGGCCGCCAGGCGCACGTCCTCGTTTTCGGCAAAAAGCGGCCGGAACCCGCCGGCCGCCGCCAGCAGCCGCGGCAGGCGCAGCAGGGTCGTCAAGAGCGAGCGCAGCTCGCGATAAAAAACCAGGCAAATGGCCAGCAGGGTGCCGACGTGCAGGCTGATATCGAAGAGAATCTCCGGCTCGGTGAAGCCAAACAGGTTCTGAAACAGGACGAGGTGGCCTGAACTGCTCACCGGCAGAAATTCGGTGAGCCCCTGCACCACCCCCAGCGTAACGGCGTAGATGGGTTCCATCGTATGGGTTATTTACCTTTCTATGCTAACGTATCTATCGCGTGTTGGCCCCGAAACCTTCAGTCCGGATGCCGTGCGACGGCCAAAAATGATGCCCGTCCGCTGTGCTGGGGCCCCCCCGCGGGTCAGCCTTTGACCACCGCCATAGGCCGCAAACGCGCCACCTTGCGTGAAATTCCGGAGCCGTGGACCACGTCCACCACCTGATCGATGTCCTTGTAGGCATCCGGCATTTCTTCGCGCAGGGTGGATTTGCCGGTCCAGCGCACCAGGATGCCCCGGTCTTCCAGCTCCCGATAGATGGCGCGCCCCTTGCTGGCCTTGATGGCGGCGTTGCGGCTGAGCACCCGCCCGGCCCCGTGGCAGGTGGAGCCGAAGGTTTCGTCCATGGCCCGCTGGGTGCCGGCCAGGACATAAGAGGCGGTGCCCATATCCCCTGGGATGATGATCGGCTGCCCCACCGGGCGAAACTCGGGGGCCAGCGAGGGGTGCCCGGGTGGAAACGCGCGCGTCGCCCCCTTGCGGTGCACGCAGACCACCCGCTTGCGTCCGTCCACGACGTGCTCTTCGCGCTTGGCGATGTTGTGGCAGACATCATAGACCAGTTCCATGCCCAGCTCACGGGGCCCGATGCCGAGGACCCGCATGAAGACCTCGCGGGCATGGTGCATCAGGATCTGGCGGTTGACCCAGGCGTAGTTGGCCGCGCAGGCCATGGCCCGCAGGTAGCGCTGGCCGGTTTGCGACTGGATCATGGCGCAGGCCAGTTGGCGGTCCGGCAGCTGAAAGTCCAGCTCCTTGAGATGCCGGGTCATGTCGGCCAGGAAATCGTCGCAGACCTGGTAGCCCAGCCCGCGCGACCCGGTGTGCAGCATGAGGGTCAGTTGCCCGTCAAATAGCCCGAAAGCCCGGGCGGCTTCTTCGTCGTAAATGGCGTCCACGACCCCGACTTCCAGAAAATGATTGCCGGAGCCCAAGGTGCCCAGCTGGTTTTTGCCCCGCTCCAGTGCCCGCTCGCTGAGCAGCTCCGGGTCGGCCTGGGGCAGGCAGCCGCCCTCTTCGGTGTGGTCCAGATCGCGCTGGGAGGCGAACCCCTTGTGAACCGCCCAGCGGAGGCCCTCGGAGAGCACCTTTTTCTCTTCGCGGGTGTCCAGCTTGACGGAGCCGGTGGACCCCACCCCCGAGGGGATCTGCTGGTAGAGGGCATTGACCAGGTCCTCGAGCCGCGGCCGCAGGTCTTCGGCGACGAGCGCGGAGCCCGCCAGGCGCACCCCGCAGTTGATATCGTAGCCCACGCCGCCGGGGGAAACGACCCCCGTCTCCCAGTCGAAAGCGGCCACGCCGCCGATCGGAAACCCGTAGCCCCAATGGATGTCGGGCATTGCCAGGGAGGCCTTGAGGATGCCCGGCAGGGTCGCGACGTTGGCCACCTGCTGCAGGCTTTCGGCCTGACCGCTGCCCGTCAGCATCGACGCGCTGGCGTAGATGATCCCGGGAACCCGCATCAGGCCGGTTTGCGGCAGCTCCCAGCGGAACTCGTCGATTTGTCTAAGGTCAACGGACACGGCCCCTCCTTTCGACGGCTTAGAGCGCCGGCGCCCCAACGGCATTTCGCAGACCTAAACGTAGCGAAGTGGAAAAAAGTCAAAAACCAGACAGTTTCGTAAAAGGGCCAAGT
>JAABRJ010000380.1 GCA_011390985.1 Desulfobacteraceae bacterium | reverse complement strand
AGCTTTCGTCCGAACTGGACCCGAGATTTGGAAGGGCCGCCTATTTCATTCTCGTCGATCCCGACACCATGACGTTTGAGGTTGTGACAAACCAGCAGAATTTGGACCTGCCCCAGGGCGCCGGCATCCAGGCCGGCAAAACCATCGTCGACCACCACGTGGAGGCCCTGGTCACCGGCAACTGCGGCCCCAAGGCCTTCAAGGTCCTGGAGCGCGCCGGGGTCAAAATTCTGGTGGGCGCCAAAGGCACGGTGGCGGATGCGATCGACCAGTTCAAGCGCAACCAACTCACCCCCGTGGATTCCCCCAACGTGGAGGGCCACTGGGTCTAACGGCAGCAGCGGCCCACCAGCACCGGCCGCAATCGCCTTTCGCAGCAACAGGAGATGACAGATGGAAAAATGCACCCCCGGATCGCCTCCCCCCGGTGACCCCAAAGCCGCCCAGGCCCAGAAGGACGCAGCCGTAACGGACGTCCTTGCAAAAATAAAAAACAAGTTTCTCGTCATGAGCGGCAAGGGCGGGGTCGGCAAAACCAGCGTATCGGTCAACCTCGCCATGGCGCTCGCCAACCGTGGTTTCAAGGTCGGCATCCTGGATGTCGACATCCACGGGCCCGACGTGCCGCGCATGCTGGGCCTAAAGGGCATGCTGGACCTCAACCCCAGCCAGAAGCTCGTGCCGCTGCAGTACTCGCCCAATTTGAGCGCCGTCTCCATCGAGGCCCTCACGGCGAGCAAGGATGACGCCATCATCTGGCGCGGCCCCCTGAAACACTCGATAATCCGACAGTTTATCGGCGATGTGGCCTGGGGGCAACTGGACTACCTGGTTATCGACTCGCCCCCGGGAACCGGGGACGAACCCCTCTCGATCGCCCAGTCGATACCCGACGCGCAGGCCTTGGTGGTCACCACCCCCCAGGAGGTTTCGCTTGCCGACGTACGCAAATCGATCAATTTCTGCAAAACCGTCAAGATGGCCATTTTCGGTCTGATCGAAAACATGAGCGGGTTTGCCTGTCCCCACTGCGGCTGCGAAATCGACCTTTTCGGCAGCGGCGGCGGGGAACGCACCTGTCAGCAAATGGGGATCCGATTTCTCGGCCGGATTCCCTTTGACCCCCACCTGGTGTCCTGCGGAGACGAGGGCACCTGCTTCCAGGACCGCTACGCCGACGCGCCGGTGGCAAAAGCCTTTGCCCAGTTGGCGCGAACCATCGCCCCGTAAGGGTGTCAGCCAAGGTCCGGCTGGACATCGACTTGAGCGCAAATCTGCAACCTAATGGAGGACTTTTGAAAATGAAAATCGCAATTCCCATTGCCGAGGGTAAATTGGCAGCCCATTTCGGACATTGCCAGGAGTTTGCTCTGATCGAAGTTGAAAACAACGAAATAAAAAAAACGGAAATGCTGCAGCCGCCCCCCCATGAGCCGGGCGTTCTGCCCCGCTGGCTCAAAGAGATGGGCGCCGATGTGATCATCGCCGGCGGCATGGGCCAGAAAGCGCTCAGCCTCTTTGCGGAAAACGGCATCAACGTCGTCATCGGCGCCGAGCGGGAGGAACCTCAAATACTGGTCAAAGGCTACCTTGCAGACTCCCTGGTAACCGGCGTCAACCTCTGCGACCACTGAAAATGAGCGGCCGCCCAGGTCCGAGCCAGCCGGGGAGGCTGCAATCGGCAGCGGCGGCCGCAGCTTGCCGCCTCCCGGCAGACCACACATGTTTGCGAGACCGGCCGAGGTCCCTCTGCCCCCCGCCAAGAGCTTGCCGCCCGCATCCCACCAGCCGAATCACCCCCTTCCGCCCCCCTTTTGTGGCGGTATGAACGCCTTTCAATCCGTAAACCCCGGTGGAGCAATTGACGCTTTCCTTTTTGACTGTCAGCAGCGACGGCCCGCTTCGGTCAAGGAGGAGGACAAGTCCCCACAATCTCTCCTTATTTTCAGTTTTTTGAAACTTCGACTTTAAAAAATTTCTTGAAAGCTTCAGACCAGTGTGATAGGCGAAGTCTGACTTCAAATCCCTCACCGATCTTCAATGTTTACCCCTTGCTCGAAAGGAATGTAAGCAAATGACTTCCAAGAAAGAACTGCAGACAGCTTATTGCCTTGCTGCAATTTTACTTGTTTTGGGGCTTTTAAGCTATGCAGCCTTTCCGGCGAAGACTCCGGATCCACCCGTGAGGATGATGTTTCAAGGGGTCGCCGGAAAAGTTCTGTTCGACCACAAGCTGCATTTCACAGGCACCGAAATTGGCCTGGCCTGCACCGATTGCCACCACCACCACGAAGAGGATGCAGACCGGTTCCGGGCCTGCGGTGATTGCCACCTCACCGCAGACGCCGAAATGCCCCCCCAAGCCTGCCTGGACTGCCATGACGAAAGTGAGATCGATGCCGAAGAGCTTCCCAAGCGGACCGACGCCTTTCACCAGCAGTGCGGGGGGTGCCATGAGGAGTACGGCGCCGGTCCGGGCACGTCCGCCTGCTCGTCGTGCCATGTCATGTAAAACCGGCCGCAATTCATCACCCGGTCTCAATGGCTTTTCACCCCATCCCGGCAAACTCGAGAAGGTTTTATCATGATAAAAAGATCTTTTTTGGGCTACGCGCTTCCGCAGCTCCAGTACGACAGCGATGTCAAAAGCCTGCCGGCGCCGAAGCTGATCCGCCCCTCATCGTCCGTCACGCTTTTGCTTCCCCT
>JAABRJ010000379.1 GCA_011390985.1 Desulfobacteraceae bacterium | reverse complement strand
GCAGGCCCAACGCCCCCACCGGCAGCATGTAGACGAACAGGTTGGGGGAGCTGTAGCGGCCGGAAAAGTATTTGCCGAAAATGTAGTAGAGCGCATAGCAGAAGCCCGCCACGAGCCCCGCGGCAACGGCGATCAGGGGGTTTCCGGGGCGGGCCCCGAGGCCGCCGCCCGCCCCCAGCGAAACCGCCGCCACACCGACCACGGTCAGCATCAGCGCCAGGAGTTTGAGGAGACTCATAGCCTCCTTGAAAAAGACCCGCGCAAGCACCGCCACCCAAACGGGCGCGGTATAAAGCAGCACCGCCGCCAGGGCCGCGCCGCCCTCCCGGATGGCGATCTGGTAGGACCCGTAAAAGAGCGTCACCCCGCCGACCGCAAACCCCAGCAGCGGCGCGATGTCGCGCCGCTGGAGGCGCACCTCGCGCCTGACCAGGGCATGCAGCGCGAAACAGACCCAGGCCATCAGGGCGCGCCAGAAAGCGGCCTCCAGGGGGGCCACGCCCTCCTGAAACGCCAGCCGCGAAAAGGGGCCGATCATGCCCCACAGCGCCGCCGCCAGCAGGATAAACCCATATCCCTTGAGTTTGATGCCGCAGCCTCCCGATGGGTTTGAAATTGAGAGCGACCGAAGGCCCCGGGTGGCCGCACCGGCGCCTTGGATCCCACGGCCAGCCCTTCGCTGCTGCCAGCGCTCACGCCGGCCGCGCCAGACGCTCAGGCGCCGGCCCGCTTTCTGCGAAAGACGAAGGCCTGCAGCTGGGAGAGCAGCATGCCGGCCAGCATCAGGCTGCAGCCCACCAGCGCACGGGCCGAGAGCAGCTCGCCCAGCAGCAGCCAGCCGCCCAGGGCCGCAAAGACCGATTCCAGGCTGAGGATGATGGCGGCGTGGGCGGGACGCGCGTCCCGCTGGGCCACCACCTGCAGTGTATAGGCGACCCCCACCGACAGCAGCCCCCCGTAGAGAATCGGCAAGGCTGCGCCCATCAGGCCCTGAAGGGTCATGGTTTCCAACGCCGCGGCGGTGATCAGGCTGAGCAGCGAGCAGATCGCAAACTGGATGCAGGCCAGCTGGATCGATTCGATCCGGGGCGAAAGCCAGCCGATGATCAGCACGTGGGCGGCCCAGAAAAACGCCCCGACCAGCACCAGGAGATCGCCGAAGGCGATTTCAAAGGCCGCCGTCACGCTCAGCAGGTAGAGCCCGGCGGCGGCGAGCACGGCCCCGATCCAGGTCCCCAGATCGGGGCGCTGCCTCCAGAACAACCCCAGAAGCGGCACGATCACCACGTAAAGGCCGGTGATGAAGCCGGCGTTGCCCGCGGTGGTGTGGACCAGCCCGACCTGCTGCAGCGACGCCCCCATGAAAAGCGCGAGCCCGGCCAGGGCGCCGCCCCAGGCGACGGTTTGGCGATCGGCAGGGGGCAGCAGCGCCGTTATTGCCGACGGGTTTTTGCGCTTGAGCAGCATCAGCGGGACCAGCGACAGGCTGCCGAGCGCGAAGCGCACGCCGTTGAAGGTGAAGGGCCCCAAATACTCCATCCCCACCCGCTGGGCCACAAAGGCAAAACCCCAGATGGTGGCGGTCAGCATCAAAAGGGCGTCTGACTTCAGGGTTCGCATCATCGCGTTCGGCGCTCCGATCGGGTCACAGCAGGGGCAGTTGTTGGGGGACGATGACCTCCAGGCGGTCCACCTTTTGGAAGCCCCGCGGCAGCGCCCGGCCGCGGCGCCCGCGCTCGCCCTCGAAATCGACGATGTTTCCGGGCTTCAGCGTAAAATGCTGCCGGCCGGCGTGGATCACCAGGTGACTGCCGGGGGAAAAGACCGTCAGAAGGGTCAGCACTTCTTCCCGGGCGGCCGCCTTTTTGGCGGGAATGTGGATGATCTTGCTGCCCTTGCCGCGCGCCAGGGTGGGCAGCTGATCGACCGCGAACACCAGCATGCGCCCCTCGGAGGTGACCGCCGCCAGCAGATCGCTGTCCTTGTCCGTCAAGCGGCAGGGGCTCAGCGGGCAGGCCCCGTGGGGCAGGCTCAGGACGGCCTTGCCGGCGCGGTTGCGGCTGATGAGCTCCTCCAGCCGGGTCACGAAGCCGTAGCCGGCATCGCTGGCCAGGAGCAGGCGCTGGCGGGGCTCTTCCAGCAGAACGGTGGTGAACTCCGCCCCGGGCGGCAGGCTCAAGCGCCCGCTGAGGGGTTCGCCCTGGCCGCGCGCCGAGGGCAGGCTGTGGGCCGGCAGGGCGTAGCTGCGGCCGGTGGAATCCAGGAACACCGCCAGCTGGTTGCTGCGCCCGAGGGCGGCGGCCCGAAACCGGTCGCCGGCCTTGTAGCTCAGCCGCTCGGGTTCGACCTCATGCCCCTTGGCCGCCCGCACCCAGCCGTTGGCCGAGAGCACGACGGTCATCGGCTCCACCGGGAGAATTTCGGTTTCGGAAAGCGCCTGGGCCTCGGCCCGCAAAACAATCGGAGAACGCCGGTCGTCCCCGTATTTTTCGGCGTCGGCGGCGATTTCAGCGGCCACCAGGGCCTTCAGGCGCTCCTCGCTGCCCAAAACATCCTCCAGCCCGCCGCGTTCGGCCGCCAGTTCGGCCTGCTCGGCCCGGATCCTGATCTCCTCGAGCCTGGCCAGATGCCGCAGCTTGAGTTCCAGAATGGCCTCGGCCTGAATGTCGGTCAGCCCGCAGCGCGCCATCAGGACCGGCTTGGGGTGGT
>JAABRJ010000378.1 GCA_011390985.1 Desulfobacteraceae bacterium | reverse complement strand
GTGATCGCACTGTCTGCGACATTGAAGGCCGGCCAGTGCAGTGCGCCGATATAAAAATCTAGAAAATCAACCACTTTACCAAACCGCAGACGATCGATCAGGTTGCCCACGGCGCCGCCGAAAACCAACGCGAAAGCGGCGCTCAAATAGGGGTGAGTCGGCGGCGTTTTAAAGTAAAAATGCAGAATCAAGCCGATGGCCAGGGTGGAGACGACCAGGAAGAGGACTGTGCGCACCACCTGGCTCTGACCGGCCATAAAACCGAATGCCCCGCCGGGGTTGTGGATCTGGGTGAGGTTGAAAAAGCCGGGGATCACCGGGATCGATTCGTAAAGCCGCATGGTGTTTAAGACCACCGCCTTGGAGATCTGGTCCAGCAAGATCACCGTCCCTGAGATGAGGAGGAGCTGACCGATTTTTTTACGCATGAGTCGCGACGGCATGGGGCCTCGGCCTCGCCTGATGGGTGCGTGTCATCGGCTGACGGGAGGAAGCCAGTGCCCCGCACCCCGGACGGCCGAGATGAGATTGGAATTCCTGGTTTACGGTGTTCCGAGCGATCCCCGGAAGTCACCTACTGGCCGGATGCGACCAGTGCGCTCCGGCAGCGCGGGCAGATGGTCGGGTGTTCAGGCAGGCTGCCGACTGCCGGGTCGTGCACCCAGCAGCGCTCGCACTTGCCACCGTCAGCCGGCTCAACCCCGATTTGAAGCCCGTCGATCTCGGCGCTGACGTAAGCACCCGGCAGGTCTTGGTCCTTTACCAGTGTCACCTGGGATACGATCAGGATCGACCGCAATTCCTGGCGATAGGGGTCGAGGAGCTGGTAAAGGCTTTCGCCGGCGCTGATGGTGACGGCGGCATCGAGGGAATGCCCGACCCGTTTTTCAACCCGGGCCCCTTCGACGGCTTTGGACACCTCTCCGCGCACATCCAGAATCCGCTCCCATTTTTGCGCCAGAGCGAGGTCCTGGCAGTCCGCTGAGACCGCCGGCAGCGCGGCCAGGTGCACGCTGGCCTCCCGGCTGTCGTCCGCCGGCATGAATTTCCAGATTTCCTCGGCGGTAAAGGGCAGCACCGGCGCCATCAACCGCACCATGCCGTCGGCCAGCGCAAAAAGCACCGTTTGCGCGCTTCTGCGTTCAAGGGAGCTTTGGGGTGAGGTGTATAGCCGGTCCTTGAGAATGTCCAGGTAGAAAGCCGACAGCTCAACCGTGCAGAAGTTGTAGAGGCTGTGATAGATCAGGTGAAATTCGTAGGTGTCATAGGCCCTGCGCGCTCGCTGGATCAGGGCCTGCAGCCGGTGAAGGGCAAAGCGGTCGATCTCCGGCATGAGGGCAGGCGCCACCCGGTCGCAGGCCGGGTCGAAATCCGCAAGGTTTCCCAGTAAAAACCGGCAGGTGTTGCGGATCCGGCGGTAAGCATCGCTGAGCTGGTCGAGGATTTTGTCGGATATCCGAATGTCGTCGCGGTAGTCCGAGGCGGATACCCACAGGCGCAGAATCTCGGCCCCGTAGTGATCGATGACCTCTTTGGGGGCAATGATGTTGCCAAGCGATTTGGACATCTTCTTGCCTTCGGCATCCACCACGAACCCATGGGTGAGAACCGAGCGATAGGGGGCCCGCCCGCGGGTGCCGACCGCCGTCAAAAGCGAGCTGTGAAACCATCCGCGGTGCTGGTCGCTGCCTTCCAGGTAGAGATCCGCCGGCCACTTCAGGTTCGGCCGCTGCTCCAGAACCGCGGCATGGCTGACACCCGAGTCAAACCAGACATCCAGGATGTCGGTTTCCTTTTCAAGGTTGCGGCCGCCGCACCCCTTGCAGACTGCTTCGGCGGGCAACAGCTCGGCTGCCGGCTTTTCAAACCAGATGTCGGCGCCATGGGCCTCAAAGAGCGCGTAGACATGGTCGAAAAGCTCGGGGGTCGCCATAATTTCGCCACAGTCGGCGCACTGAAAGGCAGTGATCGGTACCCCCCATGCCCGCTGACGCGACACGCACCAGTCCGGCCGGTTTTCGATCATACCGTAAATCCGCTCCCGGCCCCAGCGCGGCACCCACTGGACGCGGTCGATCTCGGCAAGCGCTTTTTGCCGCAGGCCGGTTTTCTCCATGGAGATGAACCACTGGGGCGTGGCCCTGAAAATAACCGGTTGCTTGCAGCGCCAGCAGTGGGGATAGGAATGGCTGATCTGCCGTTCAGCCAGCAGGGCCCCTTGGGAATTCAGCTTGGCATTGATGCTCTGGTTGGCGTCAAAAACGAATTGGCCGTTGAAAAATCCGACCTCATCCGTGAAGCGCCCCTGGTCGTCCACCGGCGAGTAGGCGTCGAGACCGTATTGCAGCCCCACCTCATAATCCTCCCGGCCGTGGCCGGGGGCCGTGTGGACGCAGCCGGTTCCGGCATCCAGGGTGACGTGGTCGCCGAGGACGAT
>JAABRJ010000377.1 GCA_011390985.1 Desulfobacteraceae bacterium | reverse complement strand
CGCGGTCGTAAAGGGGATGGCGGCAGCGTTTGCGCTCCAGATCGCGAGGGGTGATTGCGCCAAGGATCTCGTAGTCCGAAAACCCGAAGGTCTGCATGCACGCTGCCACCAGTTCACGCGCCAGTATCAGGATTTCGCCGTTGCGGGTGTCGACCGCGACGTAGTCGAAATCCGGATGCAGGGCCACCGCCAGGTTGGCCGGAATGGTCCACGGGGTGGTGGTCCAGATGACCAGGAATACGTTGCGGCCGGCCAGTACGGGAAG
>JAABRJ010000376.1 GCA_011390985.1 Desulfobacteraceae bacterium | reverse complement strand
GTTGTATTATCCACCCCACATCATAGCCCCATCCTATCCAAGAAGACCACCTCCCGATCCCCGAAAAACAACTTGCCGTTCATCGGGAATCACCCCGATCTTTTAGGTTGACACCCCAGCTCCAGTGACGGTATCTCTTTTTCGTTGGTTGTTCCTGCTTGGCCCAGTCGGTAGAGCGGGTGACTGTCAGGCGACCAGGTCGGCGGGCCGATTCCGTCAGCAGGGGCCAAGAAAAATCCTGGGCGAACCGGCGCCAAGTTTTGGCCCGCAGAAAGCCCCATCGGTGCCCCCGGTGGGGCTTTCTGCAAGGGCCAAGAATCGCGGCCTTTTGCGGGCGTCACCATACGAAGCGATGAACAAACAACACACAAACCCAAGGGCCGATGTCGGCATCGACACCTACCGCAACGATATACTCTACCCGCGGGTGGTGCACGCCGTCGAGAAGTTGCTGGCCCGCGGCAAGTTACCTTTCCATCCTCCCGTGGAAAGCGGCGAGAACCCCGTGAGAGCGGATCGGAAGGAGAATTACGCAAGTGGCCCTTCCGCCAAAATTCCAGGCCGATAGATTGCGCTTGATCTCCAAACCGCTGCGGCGTGCCCCAAATGCGCCACACGCGAGAGTGAACAACCGATGAACCAGCTTTCCCTGGATAGCGCCCGTCACGATGGTGAAACCCTCGTCTGTCGATTGACGCCGAGCGGTCGCATTGCTGTCCAGACGGGGGCACCCGAGGACGGCCCTCTGGTTACGGTCAAGGCCGCCGAGCGGATCCTCGCGGCCTTCAGCGCCGGCCGCGGCAATGGCGTACTGCATCTCGGTGCGGCGGAGCTGCTGACCGTTCTTCCTCCGTCCCTGTCGTACTGGCGCGATGTCGGGCGGTTGTTCGTTGGCCGGGTGTGCGGCGCCCTCGACCCGACCGACCCGAAAGTGCTGGTCGTCCCCGAACCGAACCCCGAGGAGCTTTCGGCCCTGGCCCAGGCCGTGCCTCCGATGCCGGGCGCCGAGATCCTTTCGACCGCGCTCCTTGGCGACATCTGGTCCGACATGGGCGCGGCCCTCTCGGCCGAGGCCAAGGGATACCAGGACGGCGTCCAGGGCTACCTGCAAAAGTACAGCTCGGTCTGGCATGTGGTGGGCCGCGTCTGCTTTCACCTGGCCGAGAACAAACGCGACCCGGCGTTTCCCTTTGCCTTCATCGCCACCTACGTGCACAAGGTCTCCAAGCAGGCAAAGCCGCAGCACCTGCCGCTCGGCAGGGCCCTCAAGGACTACGCCGGAGCCGGGAACCGCCAGAAGCTGCTCGCCCTGCTGGCCCCCCTCTCCCGGGCCGCCGCACAGAGCGCATTCATCCGCGAACTGGTCGACGCCGGCGACATCTACCATCCCCTTTCCTGGACGCCCAAGGAGGCCCACCGCTTCCTCTGCGAGATCGCCCTGTACGAGCAAGCCGGGCTGGTCGTGCGCATGCCCGACTGGTGGCGCGCCAAGAGCAAGCCACGGCCCAAGGTTACCGTTTCGGTGGGCGGCAAGGCGCCCTCGACCCTCGGGATGGACGCCCTCCTGGACTTCGACGTGAATCTCACCCTGGACGGCCAAAAGCTGTCGAAGAGCGAGGCCGAGGAGCTGCTCACCGCCGGGGACGGCCTGGTTCTGATCAAGGGCAAATGGGTCGAGGTCGACCGCGACAAGCTCTCGCAGGTGCTCGCGCAGTGGCGCGACGTCCAGCGGCAAGCCCAGGCGGGCGGCGTCAGCTTTGGCGAGGCGATGCGCCTGCTTTCCGGCGCCCACCTCGGCGGCGGCGACCAGACGGCCGAAGATGCGCGGCCGGAATGGTCGGATGTCATCGCCGGCAAGTGGCTTTCGAAGCGCCTGGAAGCGCTGCGCTCGCCCGCGCTGCAAGCCGACATCGAAGCCGGGGCAGGACTGCATGCGACGCTTCGCCCCTATCAGAAGCTGGGGGTGCAGTGGCTTTCGTCCCTGCGCAGTTTAGAACTTGGAGGCTGTCTGGCCGACGACATGGGCCTGGGCAAGACGATTCAGGTGCTGGGGGTCCTGTCCATCAGTCGCCGCAACCGGGAGCAAGGAACCGATCTGCTCGTGGTCCCGGCCTCGCTCGTGGACAACTGGCGCCTGGAGATCGAACGCTTCGCGCCCGAGTTGAAGGTGCTCATCGCCCACCCGTCGCGCATGCCCTCAGCCGAGCTGAAGAAGCTGCCGAAAAAGCGGGTGGCGGGCTACCACGCGGTGATCACCACCTACGGCACGGCCATGCGCACGGAGTGGATGAAGGCGTACCCCTGGCGCGGCGTGATCCTCGACGAGGCGCAGGCCATCAAGAATCCCGGCTCCAAGCAGACCAAGACGGTCAAGGCGATCAACGCAAGCTGGCGCCTGGCGCTGACGGGGACGCCGGTGGAAAACCGCCT
>JAABRJ010000375.1 GCA_011390985.1 Desulfobacteraceae bacterium | reverse complement strand
GGCGATCTGTGGTCGATCTTCGACTTCCTGAATCCCGGTCTGTTGGGTTCGGCCAAGGCTTTCAGCGGGCTTTGCAAGTCCTTGGCGTCGCGCAAGCAGGGTTACGCGCCGCTGCGCAGGCTGGTGCAGCCGTACATCCTGCGACGGCTGAAGACCGACAAGCGCGTCATCGCCGACTTGCCCGACAAGACCGAGGTCAACGCCTACTGCCCGCTCAGCAAACGGCAGGCCGCGTTGTACCAGCAGTCCGTCGACGCGATGCGCCAACAGATCGAGGAGCTGGAGGGCATCGAGCGGCGCGGTGTGGT
>JAABRJ010000374.1 GCA_011390985.1 Desulfobacteraceae bacterium | reverse complement strand
GGTTTCGCAGGATTGCGAAAAAAAACTGACCCCAGAAAGCCTCGCCCGGCGATGGGGACGGTTGACATTTCGGGATACTATCAAAAATATTGGTGTCGAGAATATCGGTCCCAGTGGGCAGCACGGGGCTGGTTCGGGCGTCGCCAATTCCAATTCGCTTGTGTTCATCCCACACCTGTGTGGATTAGCGTTTAGAAGGAGCTGAATCACATGAAAATTGTCCTGACCAATGATGACGGTATCGACGCCCCCGGGCTGGAAACCCTTCGCCAGATTCTGGCCCCTGACGGTGTTGCCATCGTGGTGGTCGCCCCCCGGGATCCGCAATCCGGCGTGGGGCACCGCGTGACCACCCGCACGCCGCTTCGGGTGGCGCCGGTCGGCACCGGGCGTTTCAGTGTCGACGGCACACCGGCGGACTGCGTCCGGATCGCCCTGAAAGCCGTTGCCTGCGATGCCGACTGGATCGTAGCCGGCATCAACCCCGGCGCCAACCTGGGGTCGGATGTCTACAACTCCGGCACGGTCGCCGCCGCACGCGAGGCGGCGATCCTGGGGCGGCCGTCGATCGCCATTTCGCAATACATCGCCCGGGACCAGACGGTTGATTGGGCCGTCACCGGCCGCCATGCCCAGGCGGTCCTGGCGTGCCTGTTGGGCCAGCCCCTGGGGCGCGGGTCCTACTGGAACGTCAATCTGCCACACCCTCTGGCGGCCTGTCAGCGCCTAACACAGATCGTCTGCGGTCTTGACCCGCATCCCCACCGCTACCGCTTTCGGCAGGACGGCCCCGATTACCACTATGACGGCACGATCCACGAACGCCCCCGGCAGCCGGGTGCGGATGTGGACGTATGTTTTGGTGGGGCGGTGGCCATCACCCGCCTGGCGGTCACTGCTGAGGGGTGCTGACGGGGCGTATTGAAAGATCCCGGGCAAGGGGGTGCTCAGGTGCCGGTTGTCACACCCAAGGCCTGCATGACGGTCACCAGGTCTCTTATTTTGAAGGGCTTGGAAAGAAAGGCGTCGGCGCCCAGGCGGCGGGCGGCCGGTTCGTTGGATGGGTCCCCCGACATTACGATGCAGATGCGTCCGGGGTTTTGCTGCTTGATTCGGGTGAGAAGCTCCAGACCGTCCATCTCCGGCATGTGCATGTCGGTGATGACGACGTCGGCAGCGGGATTGGATGACAGGTGCGTCCAGGCGCTGGCGCCGTTTTCAAACGCAAGCACCTGCTGACTGGTGGACAGTTCCAAAAGCTGGACCGCCGTGCGGCGGACCACCTGATCATCCTCGACCACCGCAATTTTCGCAATTTTTGAGGCCATAGCACCTCTTGCCTGGTTTTGGGGTCCCGGGTAAAGGACCGCCTTCTAAAAACAACCCCACCGAAGGCGAGTCGTCAGCGTCGTTGGTCTTTAGGGTACCTCCCGGGCAGCTGTCAAAGTGGATTAAACCGAATCGGACGTCCGCCGCCCGGACCGTTTTGAACAACCGCCAACCTGCTGCCGCCAAAACAAAAATTCGCGCCCCTGGCTCTAAATCAGCGGTTTTCGGCCGTTTGCGGTTTTCGAAAAAAAAGGAATGAAAAAGGCTGGTTGAAAAGTTATGAACAATTTTTGAACATCGCCTCGGTAAGGCCCCAGCGCTTGTTTTTGGCGGAATTCTGCGAAACGCTCATGGTACCGCGCCGCAGCCCAGCGCGCCCTGCAAACACCGTGGTCACCTGGTTTCCCGCACCACCTGCCCGCGGGAGAGAAAGGAAATGCCCTGTTGGCTGCGGGTGCCGATCATGACCGTCTCCACGATGGGGGGGCTCACGGGCTTTTCCGAGTGCCAGCGCACCATGAAGTTGGCCCCGGCACCCCCGCTGGTATCGGATTCGTTGACCACGTAATGCTGGGCGCCCAGGGGGGGGAGGGCTGCCGGGACGCCCAGGTACGGCCGCAGCTTTTTGCCGTTCGAGTCGTGGTAGTCCACGGATTCGATGGTGATGGGGATCTCGGGGTCGGTGTTGCGGACGCTGAGGGTCACCGTCAGGTTGAAGGGGTGCTCCCGGTCGCCGATGAAAATATGGGAATAGACCGGCGTGTAAATCGTCTGTGCGCGGCAGCGCTGGACACCTTCGGCCGAAAGGCCGGACGCGGTCACCAGAATCAAGGCCACTGTCAAAAAGGTTGCCTGAAAAGCGGTTCGGATTGCACACCTGGTTGCCACTATTTTCTCCTGTTTTTAAAGGGTCATGGGGTGGGGCTGTTTTGAAGGGTGCGCCTGCCCGCCAGGGCCAGCACCCGTCTGACGGCCTCGACAAAGGGGGCGAAGAGGAGTGTTGGGCGCCCCTGCTGATGGCGGTTCAGGCCGGCAAGCAGTTTGCGCCGCAGGCCGGCGGAGATTTCAAGCTGGATGCCCCGTCCGGTCCGGCAGCGGTTGCAGAGGTTGGCGCTCTTGACGGCCTGCAGGCCCGGCCGCGTCCCCACCACCGCCCTGAAGCCGGCAGCGGTCAGGGCCGTGCAGATGGCCAGTTTCAGCTCCCGGTGGCGGCCGCCGACAAACACCGTTTGCGACGGGTCGCGGCAGCCGTGAATCGTCACGACGATCTCGGCCTTGCGCGCCACCGCCACCCCCAGCGGTTCGTCGAAGCGGGTGCAGGTCAAATGCAGGACCGGGTTGCCGGCGGCTTTGATGCCCTTGAAGGCATAGAAGGTATGCTCGCTTCCGGCGATGGAGTCGGCGATATCCAGCGTCCCGGGT
>JAABRJ010000373.1 GCA_011390985.1 Desulfobacteraceae bacterium | reverse complement strand
GGAGTTGACCGACCGGTATTACCACCGGCTGCGGTATGAAAAGTTCACCAGCCGCATGGAGTTCTGGAATCAACTGCGCTGCACGTTCCGCATCCTTTTGTTCCGCAGCTGGGAGCACATGTTCACCTATCTGTTGGATCCTCCGCTGCTGAAACCTCCCTAGCGGCTGCCTGCTGGAGGTGACGGATGCCTGTTTGCCTGTCTCTTCGAGGGCGTGCACCCGTGCGCTCCTTACCCCCACCTGGCACCCATCCGCCCTGCTGTGAAGCCCTCAATCGGTTCTCTCAATCCACTTTTCGGTGACGTTTCCGCACGGAATTCACCCCCTCACCCTTTCCCGGACCTTTCACAACAGCAAATCTCGGTTCACCGAGATTTGCTGGCGTGCGGAGAGTCAGCTTGACACCGCCCCGGCTTTTGTCTATTTTACTGAATTTAAAGTCAATAGTTTTAAACCGCAGCTGCGATCGGAAGGATCGGCTAAAATGGACGACTGGATCCCCTTTGACGAAGGCGACTACATTGTGGAGCGGGCCTGGCTGGTAAATGAATCCGACCAGGCGGCGCTGATGGAGGACACCGTTGTCCAGATCTTTGCCGATCGCCAGGGCCGCCGCCACCTGAAAGGCCGCGGCCGCATCCGCAACGTCGAGGTGGTGGCGCTTCTGGAGGACAGCGACGATCTGGACCTGTTGCTGGACCTGGGCGCTGAATTCAAATTCCTGCTCAAAAGACCGCTGCTCAAATCCGGCAAGGTCTTCGCGCCCGACATCAAGTCGACCTTCCAGTTCAATCCCGTCACGCCGTGGGAGGAGCTCTCGGCCGAGCGTTTTGCGGAGCTGACCGGGCGGCTGCAGCTGCTGACGGTCTGAAGGACAGGCTGAGG
The DNA here is from genome assembly GCA_011390985.1 of Desulfobacteraceae bacterium. Classification (GTDB taxonomy): domain Bacteria; phylum Desulfobacterota; class Desulfobacteria; order Desulfobacterales; family JAABRJ01; genus JAABRJ01. The sequence continues at coordinate 1,874 of JAABRJ010000373.1, read as the reverse complement.
ATCGTTTTTGCATCCGCCGGCGGCCCTGCGGGAAGTGCGGCGTCGCACCGCGGCGCCTCACAGTGATGGCGCTGCGGATTGGCAGCGCGGGCAGATGTGGGTGCTGCGCTGGCCGACGATGATGCGGGCGATCGGGGTGCGGCAGCGGGGGCAGGCCCGACCGGTGCGCCGGAAGACCCTGAGGGCCTCCCGGTTGCTGCCCGGCTGCTCTCCGATGGAGTTGAAATTGGATTGGCCGGCGCCGAGGGAGGTGCCGTTGTTGCGCAGCCCCCGCCGCAGAACCTTGCGGATGGCGCGGTGCAGGGCGGTGATTTCGTTTGCGGCCAGGGAGGCGGCCTTGCGGCAGGGGTGCAGGCGGGCGTCCCAGAGGGCCTCGTCGACGTAGATGTTGCCGAGCCCGGCGAGAAAGGCCTGGTCCAGCAGGAGCGGCTTGAGGGTGCGCTGGCGGCCGCGCAGGTCCTCCGCCAGGCGCCGGGCGGTGAAAGCGCGCGCGAGGGGCTCGGGGCCCAACCGTCCCAGGCGCTCGGTGGTGTCCGCAACCAGGTACATGCGTCCGAACTTGCGCGGATCGTGAAACCGCAGCTCCCTTCCGTCGTCCAGGCCGAGGATCACGTGCTGGTGCGCGGCCCGCTTGCCGCCGCCCGCCACCAGCAGCAGCCGGCCGCTCATCCGCAGGTGAACCAGCAGGTGCAGGTCCGGGGCCAAATCGAAGACGATGAACTTGGCCCGGCGGCGAATGGCGCTGATCCGTCGGCCGCTCAGGCGGCCGGCAAACTCCCGGCAACCGAGATCGGCCACGGTCCGCGGCCAGTGGACCGCCACGCCCGTGACGGTCGCACCGCGCAGGCCGGCCGCCAGCAGGTCGTCCACGATAGTTTGAACTTCCGGCAGTTCGGGCATGGGCACACGCAGTCGCAAGTGCGCGAGCGGCATCGGCGTCAGTCGGCGTCGTGCCGGTCGAGAAAGTAGAGGGTGCCCCCGACGGGCGCGAACGAGAGCACCAACACGTTCAGCAGGGGGACCAGAAACAGCAGGCCGAAGCCCACGTGAAAGGGCAGGGCCCGCAGAAAGAGCCGGAACCGGTCCCTGAAGGGCAGCAGCCGCCGCGCCGGGACCAGGTCGGTGGCGTCCCAGGCGAGGAAGGCGCCCGCCACCACCGGGGCCGCCAGCGTCAGGGCCGGCCCCAGAGGGGTCAACCAGGCCAGCACGGTCAGGACCAGGGTGAGCAGGACGGGAAAAACGGTGCGCGGCATCTCCTGGCGCACCAGATGGAAAAAGTGCCTGAAGACCGGCCCGTGGCTCGGCTCATGGGTTTGTCCGCGGACCTTGACCTCCGTCAGCCGGGACATGGCGTCCATGATGACGACGCTGAAAAGGATCTGCGAAAGAAGATAGGCCACCACCGCCGCCATCCCCATCAACAGGAGCCCCAGCAACCACGAAAAAAGGTGCCACAGCCAGATCAGCCAAATGCTTGCGGGGCGCGACCAGATCAGGGTCAGGATCTCGTCGTGGTAAACCAGCACCAGGCTCGCGGCGGCGAGCGTCAAGACCACCACGGCCGCCAGGCGCACCAGCCCCAGGATCAACAGGCGCGGGGTTCGCAGGCCCAGCAGCAACCCCCGCAGGTTGTAAACGACGCCGCTAAAAAGATTCATGATGGTGCCGGTCCCCCTCTCCGGCGGCAGGCCGGGGGCTGCCCACCGGTGTGATTCGCAGGTTTGTCTGGATGCCGTCGCGTCTCCCTGGTCGCTAAATTTTTTTTGAACAATTTAAAGCCGGGATCGGTGTCGTCAAGGGCCGCGTGGCGCCCCGACCCCCAGGAGGAACGCCATGCAGGACTACGAAAAGCTCGGCGCATTCTACCTCGGCCG
>JAABRJ010000372.1 GCA_011390985.1 Desulfobacteraceae bacterium | reverse complement strand
CCGCCCGCAAGACCGGCATGTTCTTGGGGTCCCCGGTGCCCAGGAAAAAGTGGCATTTGTCGGCGCAGGCCCCGCAGCGGACACAGATGTCCATGAAGATCTTGAAGGAGCGGAAGCGCTCCAGGCGCTCCTTGATGCCCTCGTGGATGATCTGCTGCCAGTTTTCCGGCAGGTGCCAGTCGTCGTCCAGAGGGTTCCAGGGGCGGGCGTAGGGCAGGCTCAGGGTCTCGACGCTCTTGGGGTTGGACGCATAGCAGTAAATGCCCTTGCGGATGTCGAGCGGGGCGTCCATCCAGCCGGTCAGCTTGGGCGGCTTGTGGTCGATCTGGGTGAAGAATTCATCTGATTTCGGAAGATCACTCATTACTTACTCCTTTTCCTCTGGCGCCTGGGGTTCCGGCTGTTTGTCCACCGGCAGACCGGCCTCTATCATTTTCTCACGGAATTCGTCTTCGTAGGCCTCATAGGTGTGAACTTTGACCGGGTAGTTCCACGGGTTGACATGCCGTCGGGCGCGTGTATCGGTGGGCAGGTTGCGGGTCGGGCTGAGAAAAACGCCGCCCAGGTGCATCAGCTTGCTGAAGGGGAAATATGCCAGAAGAACGCTGACAAAGAACAGGTGGGCGTAGAAGATGCCGCCGATGCCTTCGGGAATCGTGGGGTGGAAGGTCACCAGGCCCATGGTCAGTTCCTTGGCCGCCACCACGTCCACTTTGGTGAAGTAGCGCATCAGGATCCCGGTGAGCGCGATGCCGCCGATCAGGAACAGCGGAAAGTAGTCTGATGCCAGCGAGATGTACTTGACGTTGGGGATGAAGATGCGCCGCAGAAAGAGATAGAGCACCGCGGCCAGGAGGACGATGCCCGAGAGGTAGACCACCGGCAGCCCGAATTGGAAGAAGGCATCCACCCGTTCCAGCAGGCCGACAAAGGCCGGCACCGGTTCGGTGAACAGGCGCAGGTGACGGATCAACACCGTCAGGAAAGTGTAGTGAAAGGCGAGTGCACCGATCCACAGAAAGATTTCCAGTTTGTACTGGAGCCGGTCGCCGTCCTTTTTGGCCGCCCGCGTGTTGCGGAAAAGCGAACGGAAAAGGACGATTTCAAAAAACATCCGGGCGATGACGCCCCAGGTGGTGGTGGGGTTGTCGATCTTGTTTTGCTTGATCCAGGGCAGCGACATCTGCTGGCCGCAGGTGGTCGGAATCCGGAATGGAACCGCCGAACGGCTCCAGCCCATCACCCGGTTGAAAAAACCGGCTACGAAGGCGACGAAGGCCACGTAGGGGATGATGATTCCAAAAAGCGTCTGCCCGCCCGGGACCTTGACGCCCAGATAGGCCAGTGCGAAGAGCAGCAGGACTGCTACGAGGGAAAATAGATAATTCACGTTCATTTAGCGTAACCTCTCTCCCTTGCCCCCGGTATGGCACTCGGCGCGCCCGCGCGTTTGTCGGCCGAAAAGGCCTTGGCTGGAACCGTGCCGGCACCCTTTATCCCATGGCGGGGCCGCCGCGACGCCAAACGCCGGATATCCTCTGCCGTTCCGTGAGCCTCCTGAAAAATTAAACGTTAACATCCCAGGGAACCGGTTTAATTTTCCGGGTCCTCTTTGATCAAGCCCGCTCTTTCGAATGCACGGTATATGGTGTTGCGCTCAGTAGTGGCCTTCAGGTGATAGATCTTTTCGCGGCATTCCATGAAAAGGTCAAACGCCAGCAAGCCGAGGGTGTCGATGCGGCTTTCGATCTCAACCAGCGCCTCCTGCAGTTGATGGGCGTAAATTTCCTTACCGTAATGACGACGGAGAACGGTTTTGAGAGAAAAGATAAAGACAGTTGCTTGGGAAGGAGTAAACGCCTGGACCGCCCGGATACGGATCAGCGGGTCGAGAAAGGGCAGCACGCTTTCGCGGTCGATGCCGTTCACGACCTGGTCAAAGAGCCCTGTCAACCCGTCTCGAAAACTCATGCCGACCGGGTTGCTGAACGGATCTTGCTGTTTCTTGAGAAATTGACTGGTGTCGGGGGCGTAGGAGGCCGCCACCTCGTCAAACCACTTGGCGACGACCGCGGATTTTTTTTTCTCCAGAAAAAGCGCCAGGTTTTTTTGACTCAAAATTGCTCCAGGGTTTTGATTTTATTGCAGGGATTGCCCTCCAGCCAAAACCGACGCTGGCCGGTGGCCCGGTCTGGTATGCGCCCTGTCGTGGTGCCAAATTAAGGCAAATTCTATAATCAAGTTCAACTCCGCTGTCAAGGATAAATGGGTAAGATGACAAGTTAAATTTTGGCCTTTCGAAAAACTTTCAAAGGGTTAGGGGCGCGTCCGGGAATCCTCCGGCCATCGGTTGCCGCCGGTCAGCCGCCCCCGTCGGTCAAATCGCGATGGCGGCGGGCAAAACGGTCCGCCTCGGCCGAATTTCCCAGGGCCTTGTAGCAGGCGGCCAGGGACGCGGCCGCTTGGGGTGCGTCGGGGAAATTCCGCAAGACCGCAATCGCTTCCTGCGGCTGGTTGAGATTGATGAAGTTGATCCCCTGGCAGACGTTCAGCGCCTCGTTTTGGGGAAAGTGCGAGAGCGCCCGCTCCAGCAGCTTGGCGGCGTCCCCGAAGGCCCCGGCCTTCTGGTGCAGGATCGCCCGGCCCAGAAAGGCGCGCGGGTCGGGGTGGTAGGCCAGGGCCCGATCGTAGAGTCGGGCCGCGATGCCGTCCCTGTCGGCAATGGCCTCGATCCGGGCGTAATCGCCGTGGCTGAAGGTCATGGCCAGGC
>JAABRJ010000384.1 GCA_011390985.1 Desulfobacteraceae bacterium | reverse complement strand
TCCGGGTCGAAACCGGCGGGGGGGCCCCTTTTGCGTTTCGGGTTGCGGCTTCTCTGGGCGAGACCCCGGGGCTTGCCCTGGAGGTTCAGGGCAAGGGAACGTGGGGCGCCCGGCAACTGATCACCCTCGAGCACGTTCAGGTGGGCGGCCACCAGCTGCTCGCCGCACCCCTGACGGTTACCCTGCCCCAGGCCGACGGCCCGCTGGTCAGCGGCACCCTGGCATTGGAGCGCTTCGACAGCAGCGATCTGGCGAAGATCACATCGACTCTGGGCCTGCCGACCGCCCCCGGCAGCTGGTCTTTCGAGCTGCTGCAACCGGCAGCGGACTTCCGTATCGATACCCACGGGACGACGATCGAACTGCGCGCGGCGGCAGCCGAAATCCGCACCCCGGCGATGCGGGTGCCGCTGGCGGCGGTGACGGCCGCCCTGACCAACCCGACGGGCAGCGCCTGGCAGGCAGAGGCCCGGTTTCTCTTGGCCGGCATGGCCCCGGGGGGGTTCAGTGCGCGGCATGCCGGCGGCGGTCTGCAAGGCGGCTTCACCCTGCAGGTTCCCCAGGCGGAGCCGCTTCAGCGGCGTCTGCACGACGTGGCGGTCCCTGTGCTGGCCGGCGGCCTGGCGCTCGAAGCCGAATTCACGCTGGCAGCGGGCGCCCTTTCGCTGGCGGCCGATTTGAAAGGAGTGCCCGCGAATGCCAAGCCGGCGGGCTATGGGGTCGACCTGCAGCCGCTGGCGGCTCAGCTGCGGCTGCGGCAAATCGACCGGACGGTTTCCGGGGACATCCATCTTCAGGTCAACGGCCGCGAGGTGTTCAAGGCCGAGGGCGCCCGGGAGGCGCTGCGCTTTCACCTTCTGCCGACCCCCTGGCAGACCCTGGCGGCCGTTGTCGGCCCCGCGCTGCTGCCGGCGCCATTGCAGGCAGCCGGCGCAGGGGGCCTCAGCGGCGTCCTCGCCGCCGACGGCGCGCTCTCGTCTGGTTCAGACGGGATCCGGCTGCGCCTCGACACGCTGGCCGGACAGGAGCTCAAATTCCTTTCGGCCGACGGGATGACCGGCCTGACCGGCGGCCGGTTCACGCTGCAGGGCAGCATCGACGCAGAGCCCGGCGGCGCGCCGCTGCAACTCAACCTGAAGGCCGAAATGGCTGCCCGGGAGGTCCTGCGGGGAAGCTTCTACGCAGACGTTTCCAGGCTGACCGCCACCGCCGGCCTGCGCGCAACGCTTGCACCAGGAGAGCGCCGTCTGCAGGCGCAACGGCTCGCTCTGGCGGTCGGTGGCCTCGGGAGCTTGCAGCTCGAGGGCCGCATCGCCCCCGGGGCAACCCGGGTTGGCGGTTCTTTTGCCGCCCCGACGATGAAGGGCCTGTTTGCGGATTTTCTCATAGCCGCCCTGGGCGAAACCGTCAGCGGCATCGACGCCCTTCAGCTTTCCGGGGCCGTGGGCGGCGACTTCAGTCTGGAGCAGCAAGACGGCGTCTGGCACTCCCGGGGCACGCTGCGGGCGGACGCCGTCGATCTCGCCTGGCCCCCGGCAGCCTTCAGGCTGGAAAACGCCAGCGCCGTCCTGCCGTTCGCCTTGAGTTCCGATTTCAAGGCCAACGAGGCGGCCGTGGAGCCGGGGAATTTGACCTTTGCGCGCTTCGCCGTCGGCCCCCTGATGCTGGCGCCCTCCCCGATTCGCTTGCGCGCCGGGGTCAACCGCCTGGCCGTCGACACCCCGCTGGTCTTCCGCGTGGCCGGCGGGCGCCTCGAAATCCAGGACAGCGCCGCCGAACTGACGGAGAGCGGTGCGGATATCCTCGCCCGGATCCGGATTTTTGAGGTGGACCTGAGCCAACTGACCCAGGCCTTGGGCGTTCTGCCGCTGCAGGGCCGACTGGACGCCGATCTGGGAAAAATCAGCTACGCCGAAGGGGTCCTAAACGCCGCCGGCACGATCGAAATCAGCGCATTCGGCGGCCATCTCCTGATCCGCGGGATGCGCGGCGAATCCCCGCTGACCCCCTACGCGAGCTTTTTTGCCGACATCGATTTCACCGGCCTGGATCTCTTCCAGCTCACCCGGACCCTGGCCGTCGGCGAAATGAACGGCATCGCCGACGGCCACGTCCACGATCTGCGGCTTTTCGGCAAGACGCCCACACGCTTTGCGGCCGAATTCGCCACCCGCGAAACCGGCAAACGCAACATCAGCGTCAAGGCCCTCAACAACCTGACGGTCATCAGCCAGGGGGGCATTTCCGAAGCACTGTCTCACGGGATTTATCAATTCATCGATTTCTACCGCTACCGCAAAATCGGTCTGGCCTGCACCCTGGAAAAGGACGTTTTCCGCTTGGAGGGCACGGCACGCCCCGGCTCGCCCAAATACCTGGTCGATGGCGGCATCCTGCCGCCGCGCATCGATGTCGTCATTTCCAGCCCCACGATCTCCTTCACGGAAATGGTGCGGCGCCTGCAGCGCATCGAACGCGCGGGCGGGTAGCCCCGCTTGCGGCTTGATTTTTCCGACGAAGGGGCGATATAGAGAATTGCCATCCAGCACGTTACCCCTTTGCCGCCGCCACAACGGCATGCACCGACTGCCGGGGCGTTGCGCAGAGGATGCCTGCGCTCCGACCGCAACCATCAGACAGGAGGCCCGCCATGCGAAGGGTTGCCAGGATTCTATCCGCTCTGGCCGTCATTTCGATCATCTCATGCGTCACCATCAACATCTATTTCCCGGCTGAAGAAGTCCGCAGCGCCGCCGACAAAATCGTCCACGAGGTCTGGGGCGAGCAAAACAGCGCCCCGGATGCGCCCCAAGCCGCGCCCCCCGCGCAGGACGGCAAGACCAGCGGCTTGATCCGCTCCCTGTTCACGGCCCGATCGGCCTGCGCCGCCCAGGATATCGACGTCAGCACACCCGCCATCCGGGCCATCAAAAATACGATGAAGCAGCGCTCCCAGGAGCTTTTTGTGTATCTCGATTCCGGCCACGTGGGCATCGGCAGCGACGGTCTGCTCAAGGTGCGCAGCACCGACAACCTCGACCTGAAATCCCGCGGCGCCATCACCCGCCTGGTTGCCGCTGAAAACGCCGACCGCCTTCAGCTCTACAAGGAAATCGCCACGGCCAACGGCTTTGCCGACAAGGCCGGTGAGATTCAGGCCATTTTCGCCGACTCCTGGCGGGATCAGGCCCGGCCCGGCTGGCACCTCGAAAATCCGGGCGGCGGCTGGCAGCAGAAATAGACCGCCCCATCTTTCAAGCGGGGCAGATACTGACAGGCACCCCAGCGGCCGGGGCTTTTGGCCGGGCCGCTCAATTCTGGAGGTAAGGGCATGAAAAGCAAAGACTGGCTGAGACGTCTGGTATGTGCGCTGATGGTGGTGAGCCTGCTCTTCTGGAGCGCGCCGCCGCAGGCGGTGTGGGCGGCATGGGTGGAAACGGAATCCGTCCTGAACCCGTCTGCGGCCGACAGCGCACGGGCTCGCCTGGAAATTTTCCTGGCGCGCCAGGACGTGCAGGCGGCCCTCCAGACCCATGGGATTGATCCCCGGGAAGCCTGCAGCCGCGCAGCCAGCCTTTCAGACGGCGAAATCCTGCGGGTTGCCGACCGCATCCCGGAAATGCCGGCCGGCGGGAGCGCACTGGGAGTGGTCATTGGCGCCGGCCTGGTGGTTTTCATCGTGCTTCTGGTGACCGACATTCTCGGCTTCACCCACGTTTTCCCCTTTGTCACCCACCGCCGTTAGCCGGATTTGGGGACGGCACTGACATCCCGACGATGGTTGCCGGCCGCGCTGGCGCTCCTTTTGGGTGGGGCGCTGGCCGGCTGTGCCGGATCAGGCCGGTTGGTGCTGCCTGCGGCAGCCCCCGCCCTCCCGGCCCGCACCGAGATCCGGGATCTCGCCTTTTTTCCCGAGGCCGCCCACCAGTGCGGCCCTGCGGCCCTGGCCACGGTCCTGACCTGGAGCGGCCTGAGCGCCACCCCGGACGCCGTGGTCAAACAGGTTTACAGCCCCGCATTGAAAGGCAGCCTGCAGCCGGCTCTGATTTCCGGCGCGCGGCGCCACGGCCGAATCGCCTACGAAATCGCGGGCAGAGATGCCCTCTGGCAGGAGGTAGCGGCCGGGCACCCGGTGATCGTGCTGCAGAACCTGGGGATCTCCTGGAACCCCGTTTGGCACTATGCGGTGGTCATGGGCTATGACCAGCCCCAGCAGACCGTTGTTCTGCGATCGGGTCAAACCGCCCGTCAATCGATGTCCTTCCACCTTTTCGATCGGACCTGGGCGCGTGCCAACCGCTGGGGGATGGTGGTGCTGCCGCCTTCGCAGCTGCCGGCGACCGCTGAGGAAAGGCCGTTTGTGGCCGCGGTGATCGGGCTGGAAAAGGCCCGCCAATGGCCCGCCGCAATCACCGGCTACCGGACTGCGCTCGCCCGCTGGCCGAAGAGCCTGGCGGCCCGTATGGGGATCGGCAACAGTTATTATGCCATGGGAGATCTGGCAGCGGCCGAGCGCGCTTTCCGGGAAGCCGTCAGCTTTCACCCCGAGGCGGGCGCCGCTTACAACAACCTGGCCCAGGTGCTGATGGCCCAGGGGCGCGCGACCGAGGCCCTTCCGGCCGCCCGACAGGCCGTCGCCCTCGGGGGGCCGCTGGCAGAGGTTTATCGACAAACCCTGGAGGAAATCCGGAAGCGGCTTGAAACCGACGCGGCAGGTGAAAGCGCTCGTTTCTGAGCGGTGTGGCAGTGCCCGGCTATCGCATGTTTGACGAAACCGGCGGTCAGCGGGGAGGCTTCAACACCAGCGCCCACCCGGGAGGGGCTTTAATTCGCGGTTCCATCGTTCGTCGGGATCGTTTCGCGGCTTTGGCGATGAGGGGCTCATCAAAGATCGACTCTCATGGCCTTCCCAGCGAGCCCGGCAGCAAAAAAACCGCCCTATGCGCCGTTTTCAGCACCCTGCAATGCCCGGCGCACCGACAGACCGATTTTCTCCAGCGAGTAGGGCTTGCGGACGTATTCGCATACCCCCAGCTCGATGGCGGCCTTGACGCGGTCGGTTTCCGAAAAGCCGCTGGCAATCACCACTTTCTGATCCGGATGGATGTTTTTGATCTGCTGATAGGTCTCGAGGCCATCGATTCCCGGATCCATGATCATGTCCAGCACCACCAGGTCCACCGGGTTTTCCACCACCCAATCCACCGCCTTGGCCCCGCTGGCGGCCGTGCTGACGGTGTACCCCAGCTTTTCGAGCATCATCGTGGCAATCTGACGCTGCTCCGGCATATCGTCGACCACCAGGATGGATTCACCCCGGCCGAGGTATTCCTCCAGGTTGTAAGAGCGATTGATTTCGGCGACGGCTTGGCGCGTCACCGGCAGGTAGAGCTTGAAGGTCGTCCCCCGCCCCTCCGCGCTTTGAACGTCGATGTAACCGTGGTGATCCTTGACGGTGCCCCAGACGACGGCCATCCCCAGCCCCGTGCCGCTGCGGCCCATTGTCTTTTTGGTGTAAAACGGCTCAAAAATTCTTTCGATATTTTCGGGGGCGATACCGATGCCGTTATCGCGAACCTCCAATACCACGTATTCACCTTCTTCGACCGAATCGTAGCCGCGGAAGGGCCGATCCACGTATGTGTTGGCCGTGGCGACCTCGATGGTGCCGCCATGGGGCATCGCCTCGGCGGCGTTGGACACCAGGTTCATGAAGGCTTTGGAGAGGTGCATCGGGGACCCGGAAATCGGCAGCGGTTGCGCCTCCAGGCGTGTCAGCGTTTTCACCTCGGGGTGATAATAGTGCAGTTTCTGATATTCGGGGCTTTTCAGATATTCCTGAACAATCTCATTCAGATTGACCGCACGCTTGTCGGGAACCGCGCGCCGGGCGAGGTAGAGCAGATCCTGGACGATGGCGGCGGCTTTTTCACCGGATTTTTTGATGGTCAGGATCCCCGCGCGCATCGGACTTTCTTCGGGCATCTCCATCAGCAAGAGATCGGGGTAGCCGACGATTCCTGACAGGATGTTGTTCAGGTCGTGGGCAACGCCCCCGGCCAGCGTTCCCAGCGCCTCCATTTTTTCCGCGCGCTGCAGCCGGACCTCAAGCTGGGCGCGCGCCTGCTCCGCCCGGATGCGCTCGTCAATCTCGGCCTTCAGTTCCCGATTTTTTTCAGCGATTTCTTCCTCTTTCTTGCCGGCCTCGATAATCCGGGTGTGCAGCACCCGGTTCTGGGTAACCACCAGGACCCCGTAAGCCAGGGCGCCCATAACCACCACGGCCAGCAGCGCCATGGCCAGCAGAAGGGTGCGCGGCGATGTTTTACCGAAAATTTCGTTCAGCTGCCAGATTTCAAACAGGGTAAAAGGCGTTCCTGTGACCGCAACCTGCAGCACGGAGGTTTCGCCACTTTCCCGCTGGTTCTGCAAAAAAGCACCGAGGGCCTGTTCATCCCAAAAAATGCCCCCCTCCTCAGGCCGATTAAAGGCCGCCCCATCCGCCTGTTTCAGAACATGATCGCGGCTGCAGGCAATGCCGGTGTGCTTCACCGACGCCGAGGGGCTCGTGAGGAAGTGAGTGAAGACATTTTGCGGGATGAGCCAGGCCACGATCTGGCCGCTATACCCGCCTTTGAAGAAAAAGGGCGCGGTGTAAACGACTTCCGGCCAGTTGCGATCGCCGTCAAAAAAAAGGAAAAAGCCTTCGGGGCGGGCCGTAAAAAACCGTTTTAAATGCGCCGGCAGCTCCTTCCGAGACGCCGGTGGCTCGGTGTCGATCAGTGTGTGGTCATCCTGATCCAGAAAGACAACGCGGGCGTAAATGGGCTCGGCGTTGAGTTTTTTCTGATCGACGAAGATGCGAAAAGTGTCGCCCAGGGCCTGCAGGGTTGACCGCAGACCATACTCCATGGACATTCCCAGGGCCTTGTTTTCAAAAAACAGGTCTAATTTTCCGCTGAAAGCCAGGCCGCGGACGTCCTTGCGGAGGGTTTCAGAAAAATAGCGCAAATCGGTGGCGCGCTTGTCCATCTCCTGGCTGATCAGCCGGATGGATGTCTCACGCAGTTTTTTGTGGGAAAGGAAGTTGGCATATAGCACAAAGCCGATGTAACCCGCCAGGGCAACGGCGGTGACCAGCAGCAAAATGCTCTCTCTTTTGCGGGTGATTCGTCTGTGCAGCAACATGGCGGTAAAACCGGGAGCAGGATTTTTTAATCTAAGTTGAAAAATTCCGGAAAATACACCTCCACCCCCGGATAGTACTTGTCGACCAGTTGCATGTAGGTACCGTCCTTTTGGATGCGGTCCAAAAAGGCGTTGAAGCGGCTCAAAAGCTTTAGCGAGGTTTTGGGGAACCCGACACCCATGGTTTGCGGCAGCGAGAGCGGACCGATCACTTTTATTTTTCCCGGCCATTTTTCCAACGCGATGAGCGTATCGGCCACGTCCAGTAGGCTGGTTTCGGCGCTGCCGTTGATCACCGCCGGGGCAAACTCGTTCATTTTGAGAGGCAGCGGCACCAGGGTCGCGCCGATGTCGTTCAGCCCGTAGAGACCGGGGTCCAGGCATGTGCCGGGCATACACAAAACGCTGATACCCTCGAGCAGGGCCTTGACCTGTGCGATGTCCTGATTCAAATCGCCGCTGGGCGTAATGGGCTGCAGCGCCGAATCGGCCCTTGCGATCAGCCAGATACCGCTCGGAAAGGTGGGACGGGAATAATCGACCAACTTCCGGCGCCACGGCAGAATGGTCAGTCCGTTGGCAATCAGGTCGCCCTTGACCGGCGCGGTCCCCGTAATTCTGACGTCGTCGCCGCTGACCGCGAACTCCTGGCCGGTCAGGTCGCTGATGACGGTTTTCCACGAGGATCGCACGTAAACATAGCGGACCCCCAACTCCCGGGCGAACGCCTGAATCAGCTCGCAACTGAACCCGTCGCCGCTGCCGGTGACGAACTTGGCGTATGGCACACCGATGTGACGGAGTTCGCCGCGCTTCAAGATTTCGGGCAGATCCCCGGCCGCAGGGGCGGCGGCGGCGCTTGCAGGCAGGGCGAGCAGAAACCAAAGAACCCAAAACGCAAAGCAGGGCACCCGCAGCATGGCTTTTCTCCTCAGAAATGGCGGGGAACGGCGGTTGGTCGTTGGCGCAGGCCAAACAACGCGGCCTAAAAGCTCATATCGGCTGGAAACGGCCCAAACTGAGCCCGAATCAGGGTTGAATCGCACTGAAAGCATTGCATCGGCGTTTTAATGGTGGCGCTCGCCGATGCCGATCGCGGGATTTTGCATCGATCACCGCCGTACCTCAGCCCTGTGCTTACTCTGGATAAGAAACATGGTTGTTGGTCTCGATCTTGATGTGACGCTTTTTCTGTAATTCCAAGACCACGGTGTCTCTGTCTTGATTAGAAATGCCGCCCTGAAACTGGAACATGGCACTAATTGAATTGAGAAGTGCGTTTTTCTTTGCGGGGCGCAACTTCTTGATACGTTCTGCGACATATTCCGTTAGATAAGACGTGTTGTCCTTCGCAGGGGCGACAAAAGGGCGCTCTTCTGGTTTTTGCTCCTCTTCCTCCTTACGCGCCAGTTGGATAAGCAGCTGGGCCAGCCTGAATTTGTCTCTGTAGTTCAGGCTCTCGACTTCTTTCGACAGTTCGCTGTAATTCATTTTCTTTGCGTTCCTTGAAAGGTGCTGTTGCAAAGGCCACCTGATCTATGGAAAGTCCAAAAATTTTGCTATCTCTGCGGCGCGTTCGCGAGCCTATCCGCCCATTTGGCCGTAAAGATCGAACATGGCCGCCACTAGACCGTCGAGCTGCTTCCGGTTGTGAAACAGGTGGGTGGAAATGCGCACGGCATAGGTGTCTTCCAGGTCATCCTGATACAGCCTGAAATTGGTGTAGCGCGCCTGGTAGCCGTATTCGTCCTGAAGCCGCTGGACGAAGGTTGTGAGCCTGGGACCGTCGGTGACGTCGGCAAAGGGGTTGAAGCTCGTCAGGCCGCTGGCAAATTCAGGCTTATCCGGGCAGAAAAAGGTCCCCAGGCCGTCGAATTTTTTCTGCAGCGCCTTTTTCAGGTGGGCACTCAGTCCACAGACGTAGGCCTCGATCCGCTCCCGGCCGATCCGCTCCCACATGTTGCAGGCATCCACCATCGCCAGCTGGGCGGAAATGTTGGCCTGCCCCCGGTACTGCATGGCGTAGGCGATGTCGTATTGTCCCCGCAGGTTGCCCGCCGGCTGGGCCAGGAAGGTGTATGTGGAGCTGTTCTGGGCCCAGAATTTCGGCAAGTTCTCGCCGTGGTTGCGCATGTATAGGATGCCGGTGCAGCCGGGGCCGCATTGCCACTTGTGGCCGGCCCCGGCATAGAAGTCGCAGCCCATATCGTGAAAATCAAGCTTGAGCATGCCGGGTGCGTGAGCCCCGTCCACGATCGAGATCAAACCGTTTTCCCTTGCAAACCGGCAGAGGTCTTTGGCCGGCAGCCGCGTGCCGGTTTTGTAGGTAATATGTGAAAAGACGATGGCCTTGGTGCGCCCGGATATTTTAGCGGCAAAACGTTCGACGAACTGGATGGCATTTCGGACGTCCAACACCGGTATTTCCACCTCGGTGAGCACCACCCCGTAGCGATCCTGGAGAACGTTGAGGGGCGAGAGCGCCCCGATGTGTTCGTGGTGGGTCAGCAGAATTTCATCGCCAGCATTGAAATCCAGGCCGTTGAGAATGGCGTCCATGCCATCGGTGGTATTGCGGGAAAGGCAGATTTCATCGGCGTTGCAACCGAACTGGGCGGCCAGTTGCGCCCGCTGGTCCGGCAGGCCGAAGGAGGCGCCGAGCTCGCTTTCAAAAGTGCGTGGACGCGACGCCGCCAAACGGTTATACTCCGCATAGTTTTCCAACACCCTGCGGGGCATGGCGCCGGTGGTGCCGATGTTCAGATAGACCACGTCCGGATCGAGGATGAATTCCTGCCGGACCTTTTCCCAGAAATGGGCCTCCGGCGCAAGGACTGGTTTGACTCGATCGCTTTTCCCGGCCGCGGCGAAGTCGGGAAGCGCGATCGCGGCCGCCCCCCCGAAGGCGGCGCAGCCCGCCAATTTGATAAAACCTCGCCGCGTAACGCTGCCGGGTAGTGCACTGCTTACGATTTCAGCCACGTTTTCTCCTTTTTCAAGGCCCGACGGCCCTGAGCGAATGAATAAAATTGGGGTTGCGCGCTTCAAATTTTTTTTTAAACGCAAGGGGCATCCTGAAATGTGTTTTTGATGCGAAGGGTTTGCAGGTCCGTGCCCATGGGGGTTAAAATTTCCTTGAATTTCATCGTCCGGCAGGATCAAAGACTGAAGCTTGGCGGGAACCTTTATCGTCACCTTGCGGTGGTTCGACCTTTTAGGCCGCCACCCAACTGAGCAGGACGATCTGCAATGCAATGTCCGAAGTGCCAGGGCGCCTGTCCCGATAACGCCCATTTTTGCAGCCGTTGCGGGGCCCGCCTCGCAGACGGCCCCCATCGGCGCGGCTTGCGGTGGGGGCTGATCGGCGGGGTCCTTTTAAGCGCCGGCATCGCGGCGCTGCTCTTCTGGGTACTTCCGGGGATGGGTCTTTTTTTCTCTTCCAAACGCCCGCTCGATGGGCCCACGTCCGGTTTTGCGCCCCCGGCCCGCTCTCCCGGCGCGATCGGCCGGTCGCCGCGGCGACCGGCTGAAACACCCCGGGCGGACGACGGCTTCAAGCCCTTTTACGGCAGGGTGACCCTGCGGGACATCACCGGCGCGGTGGTGCTTCAGACACCGGTATTGATTGTTGCGGGCGGCTGGGTGGCGCTGCCGGCCGCCGCTGTGACCGGCGCCCACGACTGGGTCCTCGAGCTTGATGATCAGACCGCTTTTCCGATCGAGGGCGGCGTCCTGTTCGACAGTGACGACATCGGTCTGTGGCGCATCGGCGGTGATCTCGGCATCCGCGCCAGCCGGCTGGCGGCCTGGCAGGAGGGCCAGGCGGCGGCGTGGCGGCCGCTCGCCGGGGGGCCCAGCCAGGATACGGCGCTGCGGGCAGCGGGGTGCGCGCGCCAGGGCCACTTTTTGAAATGCACCCTGGGCGACGCGCAAAACCGGGCGGGGGTCTTGCTGCAGGCCGGTCGGATTGTCGGCTGGACTTTCGAGGATGGCGGCGGCCACGCATATCTCTGGCACGGCTTGAACAGTGAGCTGCTGCAGCCCGAGTTTCAGGTGGCCGATCATTACCGCCTGACGTTCGCCGGCAGCCGGGAGGAAAGCTTTCTGAAGGCCCTGGCGCTCGAAAACAGAAGCCACCCCGCGGCCGAGTTGGCCGAATGGGCTGACGGCTTCACGCGCAAAGCGGTTTTATCACCGCTGCAAACCCCGCAAGCCATCCGCCCGCAGCGGGTGATCGAGCGCATGCGCAGCCTGACAGCCGACCTCCTGCAAATGGGGGCGGCGGTCGAAGTGGCCAAAGTCTGCGGGCCTGAAATACTCCGGGAAGCGGGCAGTCTCGATCTGGTCCTGGCGGTGGCCGATGCCACGTTCGAGGCATACGGCTACATCGCCGCGGTCCGGTTGGTGATGGCGGCGACCGACGACGGCCCGCCCGATGCCGATCTTGACCGGGCCCAGATCGCGGCCTGGCACCGTGAGATCTACACCCGCCAGATGGCGGATAGCCTCCAGCCGGGAATGCGCGCGCAAGCCTGGGAATCCTATTTTCTGGCGGCGCAATTTATGCCGGAAGACCCCGCGGTTCACCTCTCGGCGGTCCATCTGGCCTTGGCCGCAGGCGACTGGCGGCAGGCTGAAACCCTGCTGGATATGCGCGCCTATCCGCAGGCCTTCCGCCAGCAGGCCGCACGCCTGGCTGACCAGATCGCGGAATTGAAAGCCATGGCGGGCAAGATCACGATTCACTTCACCCCCGGCGCCCGCAGCATCCCGGTCACGGCCGGCCTCGGGGGCGGTGTGCGCCAGCAGTTCGTCATCGACACCGGGGCCACGCTGGTGACCGTCCCGGGCGCCACCGCGGAGGCATTGGGGATTGCGGTCGACGGCGGCAGACCCCGCCGCCGGATCGTCACCGCCGGCGGGGTCCGATTCGCCCCGGAAATCGTCCTGCCCCAGGTTGAAATCGATGGCTGGGTAGTGCGCGATGTCCGCGCGCTGGTCCTGGATCTGCCCGAGCGGCCGGGTTGGGGGCTGCTCGGGCTGAATTACCTTCAGGGCTTCGACGCAGAGCTGCAGTCGGAAAAAGGCCTGCTGCTCCTGGCGCCCCGCTAACAAGGCGCCCGCGGGCGGTTTTATCCAGAACGCACCGCGAACTGTTTGCGCCCCTGACCCTCACGGGTGTCGCCCGGCCCAGGCGCAGGCCGCGCCCGCCCAGCTTTGAAAATCACCCTTTGGTCGTTGTCTTGGCCGGTGATAGTCTGAGCAGACGCCCCTGCGCGCCGGAGCGGCCGTCTTCCAGCAGCCAGATCAGGCCGTCCGGGCCCTGCTCCACCTCGCGGATGCGGGTGCCCATGTCAAAGCGCTCGGCCTCACGCGCGTGGTCGCCGTCGAAGGCGATGCGCACCAGCGACCGCGAGGACAAGCCGCCCATCAGGCCGCTGCCCTGCCAGTCGGGAAACCGCTGGCCGCTGTAGATAATGAAGCCGGCCGGCGAGATCACCGGGTTCCAGGAGATCACCGGGGCACGGAATTCCGGCCGGGTGTGGTGGTCGGGGATGGGGCGGCCGTCGTAGTGGTCGCCGTCGGAGACGATCGGGTAGCCGTAGTTTGCACCCTTTTCGATCAGGTTCAGTTCGTCGCCGCCCCGGGGCCCCATCTCATGCACCCACAGCCGGCCGTCCGCATCGAACACGATCCCCAGCGGGTTGCGGTGTCCCAGGGACCAGATCTGCGCCCTGACGCCGCCGCTCTCCGCAAACGGGTTGTCGGCCGGCACACGGCCGTCGTCGTTGAGGCGGATGATCTTGCCGAGGGTGGTCTGCAGGTCCTGGGCCGGATCGAACTTCTGCCGTTCGCCGGAGGTGATCCACAGCATCCCGTCGCGGTCAAATGCGATGCGGTGGCCGTAATGCCCCTCTCCGGACACCTTCGGGGTCTGGCGCCAGACGACCTGCAGGCCCTCGAGCCTGCCCCCGCCGGCCTCCGCCAACACCAGCCGTGCACGCGCCACAGCGGCACCGGCGCCGCCGGCACCGGCCTCCGCGTA
>JAABRJ010000370.1 GCA_011390985.1 Desulfobacteraceae bacterium | reverse complement strand
GCCAGATCCTCGGCAAGGAAGACCGGGACATGGCCGGCGGCGTGATGGCGGTTTTGCAGGCCGAGGGGGTGATGTTTCACCTGAATTCGGCGGTGGTCAGCACCCGGGATCTCGGCAACCAGCGGGAGGTGCTGATCAAAGCCGCCGACGGGCAGCAGGCCGCCCTGCGGGCGGAAGCGCTGCTGGTGGCCGTCGGGCGGGTTCCCAACACCGGGGGGCTGGGGCTCGATAAGATCGGGGTGAAGTTTGACCGCAGCGGGGTGCAGGTGGATAACCGGCTGCGCACCAACCTGAAGCACATCTTCGCGGCCGGTGACGTTATCGGCGGGTTGCAGTTCACCCACGCCGCCGGCTACGAGGGCGGAATCGTTGTCAGCAACGCGGTCTTTCATTTGCCGCGAAAAGTCGATTACACCTGGCTTCCCTGGTGCACCTACACCGACCCGGAGCTGGCCAGCATCGGCATGAACGAAAAGGCCGCGGTCGCTGCGGGCATCGATTACACGCGCTGGGAGGAGCCCTTTGCGGACAATGACCGCAGCCTGGCCGAGGGCCAAAGGGTCGGTAAAATCAAGATGATCCTGGATGGCAAGCAAAAGCCGATCGGCGTTCAGATCCTGGGGCCGCACGCCGGTGAACTCCTCAACGAATGGGTGGCGGCCCTGAACGGCAAGGTCAAGCTCTCGACCCTGGCCTCGGCGGTTCACCCCTACCCGACCCTCGGTGAAATCAGCAGGAAGGTGGTCGGCAGTTATTTCTCGCCCAAGATTTTCTCGCCGACTGTCAAAAAGGGCTTGAAGCTCTTTTTTCATCTCAAGGGCCGGGCCTGCGGTTGCGGCCAGGAGAACCCTGCCTGCAGCGCTTCCCTGGACTGACCCGGCGGGAACGCCCCCCGCCCGTGGCGCTGCGCTGCAGCAGGTCCGATCTCAGTTTTAGGACCGGAGAAGCCGCCATGGAATCTGTGCCGACCCCGCCCGCGGGACCAAAACGCAAGGCCGTTTGGAAAGCCGCAGCGTTTGCGCTGTTTATCGTCGGCGCCCTTCTGCTGGTGCGCTACACTCCCCTGCGAAGCTACCTGACCGCAGACGCCATGGGGCGTTTTCTTGAAACCGCGGGCATCTGGGCGCCCCTGGTGTTTATCCTGGTCTATACCGCCGGGGTTTGCCTGTTTGTCCCGGGGACCCTCCTGACCGGCCTGGGGGCCGCTATTTTCGGCGCCTATTGGGGGTTTGTCTACGTCTGGATCGGTGCAATGGGCGGCGCCAGCCTGGCCTTTTTTATCGGGCGGACCCTGGGTCGGGAATTCGCCGCGGCGCTGATCGGCAGCAAGCTCCGCAAGTACGATGACGCCATCGCCCGCAACGGCTTCGCCACGGTGCTTTACCTTCGGCTGGTGTATTTCCCCTTCACCCCGATGAACTTCGGCATGGGGCTGACCAAAGTCCGTTTTTGGGACTATCTTGCGGGCACGGGATTGGGAATTCTCGTGGGGACTTTCATCTTCACCTTCTTCATCGGGACCATTAAGGAGATCTGGATGTCCGGCAACTGGGGGGGGCTGATCTCTTTCAAGGTCTTTTTTTCCATCGGCCTTTTTGTATTTTCATTTTTTATCCCCAGGCTGATCAAAAAGCTGCGCGGCGAAACCGGGTAGCCCCTTTTTCTGGAGGCATCGGATGCGGAACCTTATGGGTGTGATGATCGTAACCCTAACGCTGCTCGGGGTCACCGGCTGTGTGGCACCCCAGGTGAACCTCTTTCGGGATGGCACGGCGCCTCTCAAAGAATACACCCTCCAGGGCAGGGGCGGCCCGAAAATTTTGGTGGTCTCGATCCGCGGCGTGATTTCAAGCGAACCCGATGAAAAGGTTTTCGGGGGCGTCCGCCCCAGCATCCTGCAGGATACCGTCGCCCAACTGCGGCGGGCCAGCGAGGATCAAAACATTCGCGCCCTGGTCCTCAAAATCGAATCGCCGGGCGGGACGGTAACCGCCAGCGATATCCTCTACCACGAGATAGTCGCCTACAAGGAGAAAACCAAAGTGCCGGTGGTGGCGGCGCTGATGGACCTGGCGGCCTCCGGGGGGTACTACGTCGCCTTGCCGGCGGATCACATCGTCGCCCACCCCACCACCGTCACCGGCAGTGTCGGCGTGGTCTTCATACACCCCAAGGTCGGCGGTCTGATGGACAAGTTGGGGTTGGGGCTGGAAGTCAACAAATCAGGCTTGAACAAGGACATGGCCTCGCCGTTTCGCGAATCCACCGCAGCCGAGCGCCAAATGCTGCAGACCCTGACCGAAGAACTGGGCCAGCGCTTCATGGATCTGGTGATTCGCCACCGCCGGCTGGACCCCGACCATCTGGCCGATATCGCCTCCGCGCGGGTCTATCTGGCAGCCCAGGCGCTGGAATACAATCTGGTGGATCAGATCGGTTATCTCGATGCGGCGCTGGCAGAGGCCCGCAAGTTGGCCGGTCTGGCGGAAGATGCGCGGGTGGTGGTGTACCGCCGGACGGAATATGCCGACGACACTCTCTACAACTCAGCCACCCTGCATGCCGGCGGGCGGCCGGAGGCGCTGGTGGATCTCGGCCTGCCGCGCGTTTTGACGTCGCCGGCAGCGGGATTCTACTATCTCTGGACCCCGGCCGGCCTGTGATCATCAGCGCGGACGGCGGGGCGCGCAGCACAGCCTCGAGATCAAGCGACGCGCTACAGGTCTTTCAGCAGGATGTTGGCCGGGCTGGCCTCGACACTCTTTTTGAACGTCTGGAGGGA
>JAABRJ010000369.1 GCA_011390985.1 Desulfobacteraceae bacterium | reverse complement strand
TGGGGCAGTGAGAGGGATCGGCGATGGAATCTGGTGGTCCTTGACGACCATGACCACCGTGGGATATGGCGACAAGGCGCCAAAAACAAGCGGCGGGCGGATCGTTGCGGTCATCTGGATGCTTTCCTCGATAGTCTTTATCTCCAGTTTTACGGCCCACATCACGACGTCGCTGACCATCGGCGAGCTGCGCGGCAAGGTTCGTGGTTTTCATGACCTTTTCAATGTGCACGTCGGATCCATATCCGAATCCGAGGCCATGATTTACCTGGCCAATCGCGGAATAGCGGCAGCGCCATTTGAAACCATCCACCAAGGGTTGCAGGCGGTCGCCGACAAAAAAATCGACGCGTTTGTTTTGAATGAAATCATATTGAAATATTTAGTAAAAAATGAATTTCCCGGGCAGGTGCAGGTCATATCCGAAATTTTCGACGAATATTTCGTCGGCATCGCCCTGCAGGCCGAAAGTCCGCTGCGCAAACCGATCAACAAAGCGCTGCTGAAATTGATGAAAACCGAGGAATGGACTGAATTGCGTAATCGCTATAAGCTGACTTATTGATTTTAACCGTTTGCGTTCACCACAGGTTGAACAAATGGTAGGGAAGGGCAGAGGGTATCTTTCATGTCAACCGGGCACCTGATGGCCTGCCACGACTGCGACCTCCTGCAGCGTATGCCTGTCGTCCCTGAAGGCATGACGGCCATTTGCGGCCGTTGCGGGGCGGTGCTCGCCAAGCCCAAACGCGACAGCCTGGAGCGCTCGCTGGCCCTGGCGCTTGCCGGGTTGGTCCTGCTCGTGCTGGCCAACAGCTTCCCGTTTCTGGGCTTCAAGGTCCAGGGCCAGGTCCGGGAGACGCTGCTCTTGACCGGGATCTGGGAACTGCACCTGCAGGGGATGTCCCAAGTCGCCTTGCTGGTATTTGTCACGACCGTTCTCGCCCCGCTGGCGCAGCTGCTTGCGCTGGTTTACATCCTGCTGCCGCTGAAGCGCGATCGTCCGGCGCCCGGCATGTTTCACGTCTTCCGCTGGCTGCGCAGCATCGCGCCCTGGAGCATGACGGAGGTGTTCATGCTCGGGATTCTGGTTTCGGTCGTCAAGCTGGCCAAGATGGCGCAGATCATCCCCGGAACGGCGGCCTTCTGCTTCATGGCGCTCATTTTCGTCCTGGCGGCCTGCATGTCGTCGTTGGACGCCCACGAGATCTGGAGCCGCTGGGAGGGCCCCCGATGATGCGGCCTGCCGCCCGGACAGCCCGAAGCGCATCGCTCCTGAGCTGCGGGGTGTGCCACCTGCTCGTCCGCAAGCCCCCCGGGGCCGCGGGCCCGGCCGGCAGATGCCCGCGCTGCGGCGCCGCCCTGCACTCACGCAAAGCCGACAGCGTCGCCCGCACCTGGGCCCTGGTGATCGCGGCCCTGGTCTTCTACGTTCCAGCCAACGTGCTGCCCATCACCAAGGTCACCTCCCTCGGCGTGGTCCAGTCGGACACCATCCTGAGCGGCGTGATCTACTTTATCCACAGCGGCATGTGGCCGATCGCCCTGGTCATTTTCATCGCCAGTGTTTTTGTGCCGCTGCTGAAACTTCTGATTCTGATGCTTCTGTTGGTTTCGGTCCAGCGGCGCAGCCGCTGGCGGCCCAAGGACCGGACGCGCCTCTACCGGATCACCGAAGCGATCGGCCGCTGGTCGATGGTGGACATTTTCGTGGTGACCATCCTGGTGGCGCTGGTGCACCTGGGAGCGCTGGCGAACATCGAAGCCCAGGCGGGGGCGGCGTTCTTCGCGGCCGTTGTGGTCATCACCATTTTTGCCGCCATGAGCTTCGACCCCCGTCTCATCTGGGACGCAAAGGAGTCCAACGATGAACCCGAATGCACCCCCTGAATCCGATGCCGCCGATCTTCCCGAGCCCGTCATTCGCTCCGGCAGGCGCCAGATCTCCATCGTCTGGCTGGTGCCGGTGGCGGCGCTTTTGATCGGCGGCTGGCTGATCTACAAGGCGGTTTCCGAAAAGGGGCCGGAGATCACGATCACCTTCAAGACCGCCGAGGGCCTCGAAGCCGGCAAGACCAAGATCAAGTGCCGGGATGTGGAGATCGGGCTGGTCCAGGCGATCACCCTCGGCGAAGATCTGTCCCGGGTGATCGTAAAAGCCCAACTCGTCAAGGAAGCGGCGGCGTTTCTCTCCGAAAACTCCCGCTTCTGGGTGGTCCGTGCACGGGTGAGCGCCAGCTCGGTGACGGGCCTGAGCACGGTCTTCTCCGGGGCCTTCATCGACATCGACCCCGGAGCGCCCGGCAAAAAGACCCTCCACTTTGCAGGGTTGGAGGAGCCCCCCATCGTGACCACCTGGGAGAAGGGCCGCCACTTCGACCTCCAGGCGGAGCGCAAAGGCTCGCTGGATGTGGGCTCGCCGGTGTATTTCCGGCAGATCGAAGTCGGCCGGGTAGCCGCCTACAGCCTAGCTCCCGACGGCACGGGCGTCACCTTCAAGGTCTTCATCAAGGAGCCCTACCCGCAGTTTGTGCGCAAAAACACCCGCTTCTGGAACGCGAGCGGCATCGATGTGAAGCTGGACGCGCGGGGAATCCAGGTCAACACCGAATCGTTCGTTTCGATGCTGGTCGGCGGCGTCGCTTTCGACGTGATCGAGAAATTCGGGCCGCCCGCGGAGGCCGCAGGACCGGAGGCCGAGCCCTTCAGGCTGTTTCCCGACCGGCAGGCCGCGCTGGAAGACAACTACACCGTCCAAAACTACTACCTCCTGCATTTCACCAGTTCGGT
>JAABRJ010000368.1 GCA_011390985.1 Desulfobacteraceae bacterium | reverse complement strand
CCCGGCGGCCACTACTACCTGCTGGAACTCTACCCGCCGGTCTACGCCAACCCCCTGGTGCGCCGGCTGCTCGTGCATCCGACCGAAAACCGCTTCCACAGCCGCGCCCTGCACGCCGCCCTGGAGGCAAACGAATTGACGTGCCGGCTGCGCCTGGAAATCAAGTTTGCCGGGCTGCTGGCCTGCGCCGTCAAGGGCTGAACCGGCGCGCGTTTTTTTGGGGCCACAGGCGGGCGGCCGCCTCAGTCGCGCGCGATGGGGAAGGTCAGTTCCGCCCCGAACCAGCCGATCACGCAGACCATCAGGAACATCAGCAGCACCAGCAGCAGGTACAGGAAGCCCGCGCCGCTCACCGGGCTGATGACCGCGGGATCGGCCATGCGCCAGACGAAGAGGACGCCCATCACCGTCAGCAGGGTCAGCGAGAGCCGTTTTTTGATGGTCACGGCGCGCATGGGGGCCGCCTGATAGTTCAGCCACCAGGTGTAGAGCCCGGTGGAGATCGCCACCATGGTGAAGGGAATCCCCAGCCAGAGGCAGTGCAGGGCGGTGGCCTCGAAGGACGGCACACCGGTGAGCAGGTAGAGCAGGGTGAAAAAAGCGGTGGCGAACACGAACACGATGGGGAAATGCACCGTCATGGGATGGGGGTGGCGCCGCAACATGGGAAACCGCTTCAGGAGGCGGGCCAGCCTTTCCGGGATTTCCAGCTCCGACCCGGGCTCGCTCTCGGCTTTCAACACCCCGACCTGGGGAAAGCGCTCGAGCACGTCGGGCTGGTGGGGAGCGGCCTGGATATCGGTGGAAAGATCGGCCCCGGCCCGGTGGCGTTTCATGTGCAGCCCGCTGCGCCACATCTTGCTGTTGCTGATGTCGTAGACCTTGCCCTGGTAGGCGACGTAGGTGGGGGCATCGTTTTCACCGTTGCAGCGGGCCAACTCCTCGGGCGTAAATTCCTTCATGGGGGCGTTCCTCCAAAATTATGCGGTTGTGATCAGCTTCAGCAGCACCACCAGCAGCAGGGACATGGGATAATAGCTGGCCCGGTTGAAGAGGGCCATGGCGCTGGCGCGGGTGGGGGTGCGGAAAAGACGGTAAGCCGGCAACAGCAGCAGGCAGCCGCCGACCAGCAGCACCAGCCCCACGAAAGGCAGCTCGAAGCGGGTTTGGGACAGCGAGAAAAGAATCAGGCTGACCCCGACGGCAATCCCCAGGGAAACCAGGATGATGCCGTTGGAGCGTTCGGTCCCGAAGCGCACCGGGATGGTCTTGGCCTTGAAACGCCGGTCCTCCTCGATGTCGGTCCAGTCGTTGGGGACATTCTGGCCACCGATTTCCCAGAAGAAGAGACACAGAAACAGCGTCACCACAAAAGCCGGCGCGGGCCGGGGATCGACGGCAAAGACCGCCGCCACGGCCCCCGAGGTTTTGACGGCGCCGCTGACAAGGGTGCGCAGATGGGTCACACGCCACAGCAGACAGTAGACCGCCTCAAGGAGGCTGCCGGCCAGGAAGATCACCACGCACAGCGGGTTGAGCAGATAGGCCCCGGTCAGCGCCAGCCCCGCCCAGGCCAGGGCCCAGAGCAGCCCTTCACGGAAACTGAGGAATCCGCAGGCCATCGGGTGGCGGATCATCACCGCGTCCAGGTCCGCGCCGGCGTCGCAGAAACCGCCCTTGAGGGCCTTTGCGCGGTCCGCCCGGTAGTCGATGACGTCGTTGAGCGCATACACCGCCGTGTAGCCGGCAAACGCGGTGATCACCCCCAGAACCATGACCGAAAAGGGGGGCAAGGCGCCCAGCCACAAAAGCGCAGCGAAGGCCGGGGTGGTCATGTCGATCAACCCGTGGGGGGTTCGCGAAAGGGCCAGAAAGAGCTTCAGGCGCGACCAGCCGGTGTAGGCCTGGGAGAGTGAAGGGGCGTTCACGGATTTCATCCTGATCCTGCTGCGGTCACGCAAAGCCACGGCGACAGGCGGCCGCCGGCCCCGCGGGACAGCCGCGGAACCGCAATGCCGCGGCTTGCGGAGCGAGGGCGTCCACAACCCATGGGCTAAGGCCCGGGTTAAAAGGGCAGACGGCTGCGGCGCCACGACCGCAGGTCAAGGCGCCACGCCGCTATGAATGGGTTGCGGCAAGCATCACTTCTTGAGCTTGCACTCCTTGTCCCATTCCGGGCAGGCGCTCTCCATGGGGGCGCTGTACTTGAGCATGCACTCGGAGCACTCCATTTCCACGTTGGGCACGTCGCCGAAGCGCTCCCGAATTTCTTCGGGGGAGAGGTGGGACACGGCGCTGCAGCCGCACTGGGGGCATGACGTCTGGATCTTGAAGGTTTTTTTGGCGCTCATGGGTTTTCTCCTTGGGTAGTAAGGTTTCGAAAAATCTCGTCGATCCGTGCTTGCGGCAGAAGCTGCTCGGCACGCACCACTTCCTCGACCGTCCTGCCGCTGGCATAGGCGCGCTTGGCCACCGCTGCCGCGGCATCGTAGCCGATATCGGGCACCAGGCTGGTGGCCAGGGCCAGACTCTGGGCGATAAAGCCGGCGGCGCGCTCGCGGTTGGCCTGGATGCCGGCCACGCATTTTTCGGCCAGGACCCTGGTCGCGGACGTCAGCAACTGCAAGGACTGCAACAGGTTGTGGGCCACGACGGGCAGCATCACGTTGAGCTCGAAATTGCCGGCCTGGCCGCCGAGGGTGATGACCGTGTCGTTGCCGATGACCTGGGCCGCCACCTGCAGCACCGCCTCAGGAATCACCGGGTTGATCTTGCCGGGCATGATCGAGGAGCCCG
>JAABRJ010000367.1 GCA_011390985.1 Desulfobacteraceae bacterium | reverse complement strand
CGAGAGATAGGCGATGCCGGCGGCCTCCAATGCCGCCGCGAAAGGGGTCGACTCCGCCGGCGTCAGACCGCCGGGAAGCCACTCGTCGGCCAGAAAGCGGTAGCCCACCGGCGCCGGGTCCACCGCCGCGCGCACCGCCTGGACCACCTCCAGCGGAAAGCGCTGCCGGTTGGCCGGGCTCCCGCCGTAAGCGTCGCTGCGGCGGTTGGTGTGCGGCGAGACGAACTGGGCCAGCAGATAGCCGGTGCCGCCGTGCAGCTCCACCATGTCGAAGCCGGCTTTGCAGGCCCGTCGGGCGGCATCGGCGAATTTGGCCGTAATGGCGCCGATTTCATCACTTTGCAGGGCCTTGGGCAGGCGGCCGAAGGTCTCCACGGCCGAGGGTGCCACGGGTTGTTCGGCGGCACCGGCAAATCGGCCGGCGTGATTGAGCTGCAGGCAGGCCAGGGCGCCCTGGGCCTTGATGGTCTGCGCCAGGCGGGTCAGCCCGGGGAGGTTGGCGTCGCTGTCGGCCCGCAGGGTGCGGTGGGACCCGCTGCCCGCGGGGTGGTCGACGGTGGCGTTTTCCACCACCACCAGCGCCACCCCGCTGGCCGCCATCTGGCGGTAGTGTTCCAGCAAGAGATCGCTCACCGTGCCGCCCTCTCCGGCGTAGCCCAGGTAAAGGGGGGCCATGGTCAGGCGATTCTTCAAGGTAAGCGGACCAATGTGGATGGGGGAAAACAGCAGGGCGTCCATGCGGCACCTCCACGGGTTGGGGAAAACGAAAGCGGGACTGCAATCGGGTCACCCTGAAGACTATAAAGGGGAAGCTCCCCGGATGTCAACGGCGCGCCCCGGCAGCCGCCCCGGGGTCATGCGCGCGGGCCGGTGTATTCCACCACCATCAGACTGAGGTCGTCTTCGGGGCGCCGGCCGCCGCCGAACCCCTTGACGGTGTCGTAAACCCGATCGGCCAGGCGTGCGATCGGCTCGCGGCGGGCGACCTGCAGGGCCGCATGCAGCCGCTGGCGCCCGAAAAGCTCGCCGGCGCCGTTGGCGACATCCACCAGCCCGTCGGTGTATAGCACCAGGCGGTCGCCGGGCCGGAGGCGGCGACGATGCTGGTCAAACGCGGCCTCCTCGTCCAGGCCGATCACCGGGCCATGCTGCTTCAGAACCTCCGGGTCGCCCTCGCGGGGCAGCAGGATCGGCGGCGGGTGGCCCGCGCAGCTGTAGCGCATTTCACCGCTGTAAAGATCGATGTCCACAAAGATGATGGTGAAGTAGCTGTCGAAGCGTTCGAAGGGGAATTCGCGGTTGAGGCGGTTGAGCACTGCCGCCGGCTCCGGAAATGCGCCTGCGCCCCCCTCGGGCGCGCCCAGGCTTTGAAGAAACTGGGAGACCGTGACCGAAATCATCGCGGCCGAAACCCCGTGGCCGCAGACGTCCAGCATGTAGACGGCGAGCCGGCCCGGGCTGGGTTCACAGAGGTTGAAGATGTCCCCCCCGACCTGCCCGCTGGGTTCGAACTTCCAGGCCAGACGGAGGTTGGCGCGCGTCAGGCAGCATTTCGGCAGCAGGCTTTGCTGGATGCCGGCCGCCGCCTGGAGGTCCAGGTCGAGCTGATGCTGCTTTTTCTCCAGCTCGATTTTTTGTTTTTCGATGTCGGTGACGTCGTAGATGATCACCAGGATCATTTTGCGTCCGCGGAAGGTGATGTGCCGGGTGCTGAATTCCAGATATTTCTCCACCGGACGGCCGTTGATGTAAAAAACCCGCTCCAGCCAGAGTTTGTCGCAGGGCGTTTTCTCCAGAAAGGTCTTGACCAGCGAGCGGCGCAGCAGGCAGAAGCGGCACTGGGAGGTCTCGCCGCAGGCCTTGTTCTCCTGGACGGCGTGCACGCACCCCGAAATCCGCCCGAAAGACTTCTCGGCCGTCCGGTTGCCGGCCTGGTCGAAAAGCTGCAGGAAAACACGATTGAACTGGTGGATCTGCAGATGCTCATCTGCGATCAGGACCGCCGAATTGATGTTCTCCAGCAGCAGCTTCAAAAACTCGTTGGATTCTTTGAGGTCGTCCCAGTCGGTATCCATGGCGGTCAACGATCCCTTTCGAGAGGCCGGCGGCTATCGACGGTCGCCGCCGCCCGGCCGCGGCCGTAAATCGGGTTATTGCGCTGGAAATTTCGGACCCTGTCTGCTATGAATTGCCCGACCCGCGCGAAACGCCGCAGCGGGCCGGATCCTTCGCAAACCCGCCAACCATAGAGGACGTCTCGATGCCCCTGAAAACGAGCGCATGGGTTGACCGCCGCAAGCGGCAGGCGAAACTCGCCGAAAAAGAAACGGCGCCTCCAAAAGCGTTTTTCGGCTACGAGGCGGTGCCGGAAGCGGAAAAGGAAAGCCGGGTGCGCCGGCATTTCAACTCGGTGGCCCGCCACTACGATTTCATGAACACCCTGCTCAGTTTCGGGATTCACTGCGCCTGGAAGCGCCAGTCGGTCCGGATGATGGGCCTGAAGCCCGGCGGGCGGGTGCTGGACCTCTGCGGCGGCACCGGGGACCTCGCCATTCTGGCCTCCAGGCGGGTGGGCCGCAGCGGCCGGGTGGTGATCTGCGACATCAACTGGGAAATGATGGCCGCCGGCCGCGACAAGGTGGCCGCAGCGGCCAACGGCCGCCGGATCTGCCACACCCAGGGCAACGCCGAACAGATCCCCTTTGCCGACGGCAGCTTCGATGCCGCCATGGTGGGCTACGGCATCCGCAACGTCACCCACCCGGAGCAGGGGTTTCGCGAAATGTTCCGAGATCGGAAG
>JAABRJ010000366.1 GCA_011390985.1 Desulfobacteraceae bacterium | reverse complement strand
TGCGATTGTCTCCTCCAACCCCTCCGGGATTCCCCTGAAGGCCATGTCTGCGGGATGCTCGCAGGAATTCCGGCAGCACTTCATGGGGACCCATTTCTTCAACCCGGTGCGCTACATGAAACTGCTGGAGCTGATTCCCGGCGAAGAGACCCTGCCGGAAATCCTCGGCTTCATCGCCGATTTCGGCGAACGCATCCTGGGCAAGGGCATCGTCTGGGCCAAGGACACCCCCAATTTTGTCGGCAACCGCATCGGGGTTCACGGGATTGTCACGGCCATGCAGCAGATGGTGGTCGACGGCCTGACGATCCCGGAAGTCGACGCCCTCTTCGGGCCCGCCATGGGGCGCCCCAAAACCGCGATGTTCAAAACCACCGATCTGGTGGGGCTGGACACCATGGCCCACGTGGCCGCCAATACCTACGAGCTGGTGGTCGACGATGAACAGCGCGAGAGCTTCAAAATTCCGGCCTTCATCACCGCCATGATCGAAAAGAAGCTCCTGGGCAAGAAAACCAAAGCCGGGTTCTACAAGACCGACCTGACGCCCGAGTGGAAGATAATCCGCAAGGTGATCAGGCCCGCAACGCTGGAATACGAAACCTACGAGCCGCCTGAGTTCGCTTGCCTGGCGGCCGCCAAGCAGGCCAAAAGCCTGCCCGAGAAGATCAAGGCCGTGGTCTACGGCGATGACCGCGGCGCCCGCTTTGCCTGGACAGTCCTGGCCCACGGCCTGATTTACGCCGCCAACCGGATTCCCGAGATTTCCGACAGCATCGTTGAAATCGACAACGCCATGAAGTGGGGCTACAACTTCGAGCTGGGGCCCTTCGAGACCTGGGACGCCATCGGCGTCGCGGAGTCGGTGGCCAGGATGGAGAAAGAGGGCATCCCGGTGCCCGCCACGGTCCGCAAGATGCTGGCGGCGGGCCACACGGCCTTTTACAAGTCCCAAAACGGGCGGACCCTCTTCTACGATTTGGGCGGCGATGGTTACCAGGAACTCAAGCTCAGCCCCAACATCGTGTCCCTCGGCGCCCTCAAGGGGGCCGACAAGGTGGTCAAATCCTGCAAGTCGGCCTCGTTGGTCGATCTCGGCGACGGGGTTTTCTGCTGCGAGTACCACACCAAGATGAACGCCATCAACCGTGAGATCGTGGAATTCATGGCGGAGGCCTTCGACTGGGTCGACCAAAACGGCGTCGGCGTGGTGATCGGCAATCAGGCCGGCGGCGTGCCCGGCGCTTTTTCGGCCGGTGGCGACCTCTTCTACATGGCCTCCCTGGCGAAAGAGGGCAAGTTCAGCGAAATCGACGAATTCCTTCAGATGGCCCAGAACGGTATCCAGCGTGCCCGCTATTCGCACCTGCCGGTGGTCGCGGCGCCCTACGGGCTGACCCTTGGCGGCGGCTGCGAGGTTTGCCTGGGCGCGGCCGACAAGATCCTCGCGCATGCGGAGCTATACATGGGGCTGGTGGAAATCGGCGTGGGGCTGCTGCCGGCCGGCGGCGGCTGTTTGAACCTCTGGAAGAAATTCGTGCAGGCCCTGCCCGCGGCCGTTTCGGATTTTGATCTGGGCAAACTCTTCACGCCGGTGTTCATGTCCATCGCCATGGCCAAGGTCTCCACCTCGGCGGCCGATGCGCGCGCCAACGGTTTCCTCGGACCCCAGGACCGGATTGTGATGAACCGCGACTACCTGATCGGCGAGGCCAAAAAGGAGATCCTCAAAATGGTGGCCGACGGGTATGCACCGCCGGCCAAATGCAGGGTCCGGGTGCTCGGCGAAGCCGCCCAGGGCATGATCCAGGCGGAGCTCTTCAACCTGCTGAGCGCCAAGTTCGTTACCGACTACGATGCCTTCCTGGCCAAGCGGATCGCGTTTGTCCTCAGCGGCGGAGAGGTGCGCACCAACAGCGAGGTGGATGAAGAGGTGATTCTCAAGCTGGAACGGGAGGCCTTTGTCGATTTCTGGCGCGAGGAGAAAACCCAGGCCCGCGTGGCGCACATGCTCAAGACCGGCAAACCCCTCAGAAACTAATCCGCACACACCCTTTGTGAGTACAGGAGGAAATCATCATGCGCGATGCCTATATCGTTTCATCCGTCAGAACGCCCGGATGCAGGAGAGCCAAAGGCGCTTTCAAGGACACCCGGCCCGAAGACCTGCTGGCCTTCATCCTGAACGCGGCGGTGGCGAAGGCCCCCGGTCTGGAGCAAAAGGACGTCGAAGACCTCATGATCGGCTGCTCCTTTCCCGAAGCCGAGCAGGGGCTCAACATCGGCCGGATCGCCGGCCAGATCGCCGGGTTTCCCGCAACGGTCTCCGGCGCCACCGTCAACCGCTTCTGCTCCTCGGGGCTGGAGGCCATCGCCCTGGCGTCCCTGCGGGTGATGGCGGGCTGGTCGGAGGTCACCATCGGCGGCGGGGTCGAGTCCATGACCTACGTGCCCATGGGCGGCAACCTGCCGCGGCCCCACCCCGCGCATACCCGCAAACAGGCCGATCTCTACTCTTCCATGGGCATCACGGCTGAAAACGTGGCCAACCGTTACAAGATCAGCCGCCAAGACCAGGACGAATTCGCCTTCCATTCCCACATGAAAGCCGCCAAGGCCAAAGCCGGCAAGCTTTTCAGCGAGATCGTGGCGACGCCGGCCGCGCGCTTCGTGCTCCAGGCCGGCGGAACCTTCCGCCGCGAGACCTTTCTGCAGGACTTTGACGACGGCATCCGGGAGGCCACCACTGTCGAAGGGCTGGCCAAACTCACCCCGGTCTTTGCCGCAGGCGGGTCCGTCACCGCC
>JAABRJ010000365.1 GCA_011390985.1 Desulfobacteraceae bacterium | reverse complement strand
GGGCCGAGCGAAGGGCGTTTTGCGATGACCCCCAAGCCCCCCCACATTCTGCTGGTCAACCCCTGGATCCACGATTTCGCCGCTTTCGATTTCTGGGCCAAGCCCATGGGGCTCTTGACCCTGGCCGCGATTTTGCGCCTGCACGGCTGCCGCGTGTCCTACATCGACTGCCTCGACCGCTTCCACCCCTGCGCGCCCCCCGCCGACCCGCTGGCCCGCAACGGCCGGGGCGCCTACTCCAAAACCCGGCTGTGCAACCCGCCGGGCCTGGAGGATATCCCCCGCCAGTACTCCCGCTACGGCATCCGGCCGGCGTGGCTGCGCCAGGACCTGGCGGGCCTGTCGCCTCCGGACCTGATCCTGGTCTCGGGCATCATGACCTACTGGTATCCCGGCGTGGTGGCAACCATCGCCACCCTGAAAACCGCGTTTCCGACGGTCCCCGTCATTCTGGGCGGCATTTACGCGACCCTCTGCCCGGAGCACGCCGCACGGGTCTGCGGCGCCGACCGGGTGCTGACCGGCCCCGGTGACAGCCGGGTGCTCGACCTGGTGGCCGAATTTACCGGTTTCAGCCTCGAACGGCGCTTCGACCCCGCCCAGCTCGACTCCACCCCCTACCCGGCCTTCGACCTTCAACGCCAGGTGCCGTATGTCTGTCTGATCACCTCCCAGGGCTGCCCCTTTGACTGCGCCTACTGCGCCGCACGCTACCTGCGCAGCGGCTGCCGCAGGCGCAGCCCGGCGGCGGTGGTGGCCGAGATCCGCTACTGGTATGAAGCCTTCGGGGTGCGGGAATTCGTGTTTTACGACGACGCCCTGCTGACCAATAGCGCCGCCCATTTCAGGCCGATCATGGAAGGGGTGCTGCGGGCCGGGCTGGCCGTCAGTTTTCATACCCCCAACGCGGTCCATATCCGGGAAATCGACGACCCGACAGCCGACCTGATGATGCGCGCCGGATTTCAAAGCCTGCGCCTGGGGCTGGAGACAACCGCCTTTGAAGCCCGCGCGGAGATGGACCACAAGGTGACGGCCAAAGACTTCCGGCGGGCGGTCGGGTGCCTGAAAAGGGCGGGATTCGACGCCCGCCGGATCGGGGCCTACCTCCTGGCCGGGCTGCCCGGCCAGCCGGTGGCAGCCGTGACACGATCGATTGAAACCGTCAAGGCCGCCGGCATAACGCCGGTGCTGGCCTACTACAGCCCGATTCCGCACACCGCCATGTGGCCGGCGGCGGTGGCGTCCTCGCGCTATGACCTGGCCGCCGACCCGATTTTCACCAACAACGCCATCTTCCCCTGCCAGAAAGAGCCCTTCAGCTGGGAGCGGTTGTCCTTTCTGAAAAACCTGGCGGCAGCCTGAACCGGCCCTGTGGCGCAAAAAAAATGCCCGCCTGCCCCCGAAGGGCAAGACGGGCGCTGGCAAGACCTTAACCCCGCAAAGGCGCTGACTAGCGCTTCAGGAGCGCCAGGGTTTTTTGGACGATGTTGGCGGCGCTGAATCCGAATTTCTGCAGAACGATGCTCCCCGGCGCCGAGGCCCCGAAAGAGGTCATGCCGATTACCTGGCCGCCGCAGCCCACATACCGCTCCCAGCCCATGGGAACCCCGGCCTCGACCGCCACTCTGGCCGTCACCGCCGAGGGCAGGACAGTTTCCCGGTAAGCCGCATCCTGCTGCTCGAAGAGCTCCCAGCTGGGCAGGTTCACCACCCGCGCGGCCACCCCCTGATCGGCGAGTATCTTTTGGGCCTCGAGCGTGATGTGGACCTCGGCACCGGTGGCGATCAGAATCACATCGGGCGATCGACCGCCGTCCACCAGCACATACCCCCCACGCGACAGCTCGGCCGCCGGCGGATAGACCCCCCGGTCCAGCACCGGCAGCTTCTGGCGGCTCAGGATCAACGCCACAGGCCCCTTGGCGATCAGCGCCTGCTGCCAGGCGGCGGCGGTCTCGTTGGCATCCGCCGGCCGGATGACCGTCAGCCCCGGGATGACCCGCAGGCTGGCAAGGTGCTCCACCGGCTGATGGGTGGGGCCGTCTTCCCCCACGGCGATACTGTCGTGGGTGAAAACGTAGACCACCGGCAGCTGCATCAGCGCGGCCAGCCGGATGGCGGGGCGCATGTAGTCGGCAAAGACCAGAAAGGTGCCCCCGTAAGGGCGGATCCCGCCGTGGAGGGCCATGCCGGAGAGCACCGCCGCCATGGCGTGCTCGCGCACGCCGAAGCGGATGTTGCGCCCATGGTAGGAGGTTTTCTGGAAATCGGGCACCCCGCTGATAAGCGTTTTGTTGGAGGGCGCCAGGTCCGCCGACCCCCCCATCAGGCAGGCAATCTTGCCCGCCAGGGCGTTTAAGACCGCCCCCGAGGCCGAGCGGGTGGCCATCGGCCCGTCCGCCGGGGCAAAGACCGGCAGGCCCGCCGGCCAGTCGGCGGGCAGCGCGCCGCTCAAGGCCACCAGCAGTTCCCGGGCCAGCTCGGGGTGCGCGGCCTGGTAGGCGTCGAAGCGCTGCCGCCACTCAGCCTCGGCCGCGGCCCCCTTGGCCACGCTCTCCCGCATGGTCGCCAGGGCGCTGTCGGGAACGCAAAAAGCGCCGTCCTCAGGGCATCCCAGGTTTTTCTTGGTCAAACAGACCTCGGCTTCGCCCAGGGGCGCGCCGTGGGCATCCGCCGAGCCCTGCTTGTTGGGACTGCCGTAAGCGATCTCGGTGCGGATGCTGGCCCGTGGCCAACAGCGCGCCTACGGGAAGCTCTGCGCTGGGCACAGACTGGGGCTGGCTCAGCCGAAGCTCCACCGCCATACCCATGCGTGCCAGCGCTGCGGGCAACGGC
>JAABRJ010000364.1 GCA_011390985.1 Desulfobacteraceae bacterium | reverse complement strand
GTTCTGGAGCCCCCAGCGGTCCATGGCGTCAAGCTCCCCGGCGCGCGCGCGCGCCCCGAGTGCCGCCAGGTTGGCGCCATCCCGGTAGCGCACCCGGTAAAAACCGCGCTGGCCGAGGTTGACTTTGTAGCAGCGGGCCTGGGCGCCGATCGCAACCCGGGTTTCGGGGCCCTCCAGCAGAACGCTTACCTCGCGCAGGGACCCGCTCTCGTCGTAGACCCCGATCGTCACGGGCACCAGCCAGAATTGCCGGCTCTCCAGCGGCAGGTGGGTGAACCGCCGCTGGCGCAGGATCAGGTCAGCGCCGTCCCGGGTGACTTCCACCAGGGGGTAGCCGGGCTGTTCGATCCAGCTTTGCATGATCCGGGTCACCGGCTGGCGTGAAACCGCCTCCAACGCCTCCCACAGATGGTGGCTGGCGGCACACCCGTAGGCGTGCGCCCTGAGGTATTGGCGAAGCCCGTCGCGGAAATGCCGGTCCCCGATAAAGCCGTGGATCTGGCGCAGGATGCTGCCGCCCTTGCTGTAGATGATCGGTGCGGTGCCGGCGTTGATGACCACGTGCGCGCCGCCGGGAATCTCGATGGCAAAGGTTTCCTGCAGGGCGTCGCGGGCCAGGGCGGTTTCGGTCTGACCGGCGACGAACTGTTCCCAGATGTCCCAGTCCGGATAATAGTGGTCGACCACCCCGTAACCGAAATAGGTGGCGAAGCTCTCGTTGAGCCACAGGTATTTCCAGTCCACCGGGGTGACCAGATTGCCGAACCACTGGTGGACGATTTCGTGGGCCGTCACCTCGCAGATGCGCTCCGCAGCGGATCGGGACGTGATTTCCGGAAAAAACAGGAGGAGATTTTCGCGAAAGGTGATCGCCCCCCAGTTTTCCATGGCGCCGAAGGCGAAATCGGGGACCGCGATCAGATCCATCTTGGACAGCGGGTAGTCGATCCCGTAGTAATCCTGGCAGTACGTCAATGCCTTGCGGCCGAACTCCAGGCCGAAGCGGCCGTAGCGGCTCAGCCCGGGCGGGGTGGCCACCCGCACCAGCGGGTCGCGGCCATCCTCGATGAATTCAAACTCCCCGACACCGAAAAAAAGAAGATAGGTCGACATCTTGGGGGTGGTATTGAAGGCCACGGCTTTCCTGCCGTCGGCCAGCTGCGTTTCAGCCGCCACGCTTTGATTCGAAATCACCTGCAGATCGCGGTCGACGATCAGCTCCAGATCGAAGGTCGCCTTGTGGGCCGGGTGATCCAGGCAGGGAAACGCCATGCGGGCGGCGCTTTCCTGGAACTGGGTGACGGCCATGAACCTGGGTTCCTCGATGGCGCCGTAGCGGCTGCGGTAGAACCCCGCCATTTGGTCATTGATCCGGCCTTCAAACCGCAGCGACAGAACGAACTCACCATCCAAGGCCTCCGGCAGCGTCACCTGCACCCATTCCTCGGCGGGGGTGACGCTAAACGGGCAGTCGTGGCTTCGCCCGGCCACCCGCACCTGGCAGTCCCACAAGGCGAGCTCCAGAATATTGAGACCCACCGCTGTCACC
Source organism: Desulfobacteraceae bacterium (assembly GCA_011390985.1). Classification (GTDB taxonomy): domain Bacteria; phylum Desulfobacterota; class Desulfobacteria; order Desulfobacterales; family JAABRJ01; genus JAABRJ01. The sequence goes on along the minus strand of JAABRJ010000364.1, from coordinate 1,292 downwards.
GGCTCGGGCGCTTGCCAGAGGATGTCAACTTTGCCGCTGAACCGAAAGCGGTGAAGATCGGGCGTCAACGACAATTTATAATTGATGGGAAGGGCTCCGGACATGTCTTTCCTCCACGTGGGGGGTTGCCCCTGATGGCGCCCCGGGTTTCAGCGGCCGATCAGGACCAGGCTCAAAGCGGGCCAGTAGGTAATGATCACGACGGCGGCCAGCAGCACCAGCATGAAAGGCACGGTGGCCCGGTAGACCGTGGTCACCGGGGTTTTGAACCGGTAGCTGGCGATAAACAGGTTCATCCCCACCGGCGGGGTGACATATCCGATCTGCATGTTGGCCAGAAAAATGATCCCCAGGTGCACCGGGTCGACCCCATAGCTGACCGCCACCGGCAGGATCAGGGGCACCATGATCACAATCGCCGAAAAGATGTCGAGGATGGCCCCCAGCAACAGGAGCAGAAGGTTGAGGAGGATCAGGAAAACGATTTTGCCGGACACATGGGCTTGAATAAAGGCAAACAGCTGCATGGGGATCTGGGCATCGATCAGGAAATTGGTCGACGCCAGCGAAACCCCGAGGATCAGCAGGATGCCCCCCACCATGATCATGGATTCGCGCATGATGCCGGGCAGCTGGCGCAGCTGGATTTCCCTGTAGATCAAAACCTCCACGCATAGCACATAGAGGGCCGTCACGGCGGCAGCCTCGGAAATCGCAAAAAAGCCGCCGTAAATCCCCCCCAGAAGGAAAAGCGGCAGGGGTATTTCCCAGATCGCCGCGCGCACTGCGGCCCAGGCTTCTTTCCGGGAAAGCGGCACCAGCGGAATAGGGTGTCGGCGGTTGACCCACACGCTCCAGCCGGAGAGCAGCACAATCATCAGGCAACCGGGCAGAATGCCCGCCAGGAAGAGATCCCCGATGGCCAGGTCGCGTCCCACATTCAACTGCTGGGCGATGATGCCGTAAAGAATCAGCGGCAGGGAGGGCGGCAAGAGCAGCCCGAGACTGCCGGAAGTGGTCACCAGCCCCATGCTGAACTGCTCACCATAACCGGCCTGTTTCAAAGCCGGGTAAAGCAGTGCGCCCAGGGCGACGATGGTCACCCCCGAGGCGCCCGTAAAGGCCGTGAAAAAGGCACAGGCAACAAAGGCCACCACCGCCAGCCCGCCGGGCATCCAGCCCAGCAGGGCGCGGGTGAGGCGCACCAGCCGCCGGGAGGTCTGGCTCTCCCCCAGCAGGTAACCGGCAAAGGTGAAAAGCGGCAGAGCCACCAGCGCCGGCGTGTCGGCAAG
>JAABRJ010000363.1 GCA_011390985.1 Desulfobacteraceae bacterium | reverse complement strand
CTTTGGCGCCGGCAGCTACTACATCGTCAAACTGATCCGCAAGGGGCCGGATACCGAAGAGGACGTCTACGGTTCCCACGGCGTCAAGGAGCCGCCCCTGGTCACAGGTCTGGTTGCTGAAAAAGGAGGCCGGAATGTTTAGTTTCGAGAGTTTTCTGGATCTGCCGCTGATCTGGTTCGGCCTGATTGGAACGGCTATTTTCCTGTATGTCCTGCTGGATGGATTCGATCTCGGGGTCGGCATCCTGTTTCCCTTCGCCCCCTCGGATCAATGCCGCGACCGCATGATGAACTCGATCGCACCGTTTTGGGACGGCAACGAGACCTGGCTGGTGCTGGGCGGCGGCGGGCTGTTTGCGGCCTTTCCCCTGGCCTACGCGATTTTGATGCCGGCCCTCTACATTCCGGTCATCCTCATGCTGCTGGGGTTGATTTTCCGCGGGGTTGCGTTTGAATTCCGGTTCAAGGCCCACGGCCCGTCGCGGCGCATCTGGGACTATGCCTTTCATTTCGGGTCGCTGGTGGCCACCCTGATGCAGGGCATGATCCTGGGGGCCTTTGTGCAGGGGGTCAAGGTCACCGGGCGCAGTTTTGCCGGCGGGGCCTTTGACTGGCTCAACGCTTACAGCGTCATGACGGGGGTGGCGCTGGTGTTCGGCTATGCGCTGCTGGGGGCCACCTGGCTGGTGATGAAAACCGATCAGGGCACCCAGGAGTGGGCGCGCCGCAGCGCGAGCTACGTGCTGGGCTACGTGGGCCTCTTTCTGGGGATCGTCAGCCTCAGCATGCCGATGATGAATGCCGACGTGCGGGCGCTGTGGTTCAGCGTACCCAACCTCTATTATCTGCTGCCCGTGCCTCTGGTGACCGCGGCGCTCTTTGTCTTCATCTGGCGCGATCTGCACCGGGGCGAGGAGTACCGGCCCTTTCTGATGAGCATCGGGGTCTTTCTGATGGGCTACATCGGCCTGGGCATCAGCCTGTGGCCCTGGCTGGTGCCCTTTGAAGTCACCTTCCGGCAGGCCGCGGCGGCGCCGACGTCGCAATCGCTGCTGCTCATCGGCACCGTGCTGCTGCTGCCGCTGGTGCTGGCCTACACCGGCTTCTGCTACTATCTCTTCAGGGGCAAGGCCTCTCATGAGAGCGCTTACTGAAGCACGGCCGCGACGGCCGCCAGCCGATTGGATGCCGTGCGCCAAAACAAAAAACCGCCACCGGAACATGGCACTCAGCAAAAAGCAACGGCAGTGGCTCTGGTTTGCCGCGCTCTGGGTCGGCGGTCTGGCCGCCACCCTGGCGCTGGCGCGCCTGATCCGATGGATGCTGGCCACCTTTTGAAAGCCGACCTCATACCTTCAGATAGGCCTGCAGCGACCGCACCCTGGGGGCGCCTTCGCGGCGCGCGGCGATCCCTTTGGCCGCCGCAATCGCGGCGGCGGTGGTGGTGATGTAGGGGATCTTGTACTTGATGGCGGCCTTGCGGACCTCGGAGCTGTGCTGGGCGCTCTGGCGGCCGCTGGGGGTGTTGACCAGCAGCTGGACCTCGCCGTTTTTGATGGCGTCCACCAGGTCCGGGCGCCCGTAGCCGAGCTTCTGAACGCGTTCGGTATCGATCCCGTTTGACTTCAGGAACAGGTGGCTGCCGGGGGTCGCGAGGATGCGGAAGCCCAGGTCGCGAAAGAGCCGCACCGGTTCCAGGGCGGCCTTTTTGTCGCGGTCGGCAATCGTGAAGAGCACCGTGCCCGCCAGCGGCAGGGTGACCTGGGTGGCCTCCTGGGCTTTGAAAAAGGCCCGCCCGAAGGAGTGCGACAGCCCCAGGACCTCACCGGTGGAGCGCATCTCGGGGCCCAGGATGGGGTCGACCTCCGGGAACATGTTGAAGGGAAAGACGGCTTCCTTGACCCCGTAATGGGAGATCAGGCGCGGGGCGAGGGCGAGGTCGGCGATTTTGCTGCCCAGCATCACCTGGGTGGCCAGGCGGGCCAGGGAGATGCCGCAGACCTTGGAGACGATCGGGACCGTGCGTGACGCCCGCGGGTTGGCCTCCAGGACGTAGACGGTGTTTTCGAAAATGGCGTACTGCACGTTCATCAGCCCGACCACGTTCAGCGCCACGGCGATTTTGCGGGTGTATTCGCTGATGGTGTCGATGTGCTTGGGCGCGATGCTGATGGGCGGGATGACGCAGGCCGAATCGCCCGAATGGATGCCGGCCAGCTCGATATGCTCCATCACGGCCGGGACAAAGGCCCCCGTGCCGTCGGCGATGGCGTCGGCCTCGGCCTCGATGGCATTGTCCAGGAAGCGGTCGATCAGGATCGGCCGCTCGGGGGAGAGCTCCACGGCGGCCTGGATGTAGTGCTGCAGCATCTCATCGTCCTGGACCACCTCCATTCCCCGTCCGCCCAGGACGTAGGAGGGGCGCACCATCAGCGGATAGCCGATCTCGGCGGCAATCGCGCGCGCGCCCTCCAGCGTGCTGGCCATGCCCGATTCCGGCTGGGGAATGCCCAGTTTGCGCATGATCCTGCGGAAGCGGTCGCGGTCTTCGGCCAGATCGATGGTATCCGGGGTGGTGCCGAGCACATTGACGCCCGCCGCCGCCAGCTCGGCGGCGATGTTGAGCGGGGTTTGGCCGCCGAACTGCACGATCACCCCTTCGGGTTTTTCCTTCTCGTAGATGCTCAGGACGTCCTCGACGGTCAGCGGTTCGAAATAGAGCTTGTCCGACGTGTCGTAGTCGGTGGAGACCGTCTCGGGGTTGCAGTTGACCATGATCGACTCGAAGCCGGCTTCGCGGATCGCGAAGGCCGCGTGCACACAGCAGTAGTCGAACTCGATTC
>JAABRJ010000362.1 GCA_011390985.1 Desulfobacteraceae bacterium | reverse complement strand
GGGTAATCTTTTACGACGACGGGACCGTTGGCGGTGCGGTCCGATGAGGTGCCCACTTCGCGGAGCGAAAAAAGCTCAAATTCTGAGCGTCAGGGGCCTCCGGTCAGATGGCCTTGGGAGGCTGCAGCAGATGGGGGTGTTCGGCTCGCAGGGCCTTGAGGGGGTCGTTTGGTTGGCCGGCAAACAGCCCGGTCCGGGTGCTGCGCCGGCGGATGTTGCCGCGTCTGTGCGGCGCACGCCGGATCGCCGCCCCGCGAGGGGGGGTGCCGGGTGCTCCAAAAAGTCCTCAGACGACCGCGTCAAACCGGTCATTGCTGTCGCGGGTCGGATGCCGCCGGCCCAGGGAGGTTGTATGCGAACGATCACCGTCGCCGTCGTGACCCTCATGGTGGGCCTGCTGCTGGCCTGCCGCCCCGCCCACAAACCCGAATGGCAACCCACCGAACAGGGTTTTGTCGATACCCAAACCGCTCTGAGCTGGCTGGCATTGCGGGAAACCAGCAACCGCAGCTATGCGGACGTCAGCGGGGACGACACTCTGGCGGCCGCGGGTTGGCGTATCGCCACCCTGGACGAAGTCCGGCAGCTGCTCACCCGGTGGCTGCCGGAGGCTGAGGGTCAGGAACGGACGGATGCCGAAGGCTACGCGCGGGCGGTCGATCTGCTGGCGCGGATGGGCTACCGGCACTTCAATCCCGCCTCCGGCAGCTACAATATTTACGGTATGCTGGCCGCGGATGACGGCTCACCGCCGGTGGCCACGGTCTGGTACCGGGCCGAAAACGGGGAGAGGCAGTACGGTTGGTTTGTGGATCGCTACGTCCATGTCGACCGGCACTACCAGGATGCCGTCGTCGGGGTTTTTATGGTGCGTGCGGCCGCCGCTACAGAGTGAAGAACAGCGGGAGGGAAACATGACAGCAAAAGCCAGAGGAATGGTGATGGCCGCGTTTGCGGCGGATGCGTTGGCCCTGGGGGGGCACTGGGTCTACAACACCCAGGTGCTGGTGAAAAAGTTCGGCCGGCTGGAGCGCCTGGAGGCGCCGCTGGCCAAAAATTATCATCCCACCAAGGGCGCCGGCGACTTTACCCACTACGGCGACCAGACCCTGCTGCTGCTGGGATCCGTGGCCGCCGCGGGCGGGTTTCAGCTGGCGGCCTTTGCCGAGGACTGGCGGGCCTTCATGAAAACCTACGACGGCTATGTCGACGGCGCCACCAGGGGCACCCTTGAAAATTTCGATGCCGGCGCTTCACCCCAGGTCAGCGGGGCCCCCTCCGCCGATCTGGCCGGGGCGGTGCGGATTGCGCCGCTGGTCTACCGCTACCGGGACGATCTGGACCGTCTGGTGGCCGCCGCCCGCGCCCAGACCGCCATGACCCACAACCACCCCCTGGTGGTTGCCGCGGCCGATTTTCTGGCGCGCACGGGGTGGGCGGTGCTGGGGGGCAGCGCCCCGGTCGCCGCCATGCAGCAGGCCATGGCCGCCCTGAGCGGGGCCGCCGAGCTGGGCCGCTGGCTGGCCGCGGGGCTCGACAGCCGCGGACGCGACAGCGCCCCGGCCATCGCCGATTTTGGTCAGGCCTGCGAAATCGAGATGGCCTTTCCCGCCATGGTGCACCTGGTGGCCCGCTACGAAAGTGATCTCAAAAGCGCCCTGGTGGAAAACGTGATGGCCGGCGGCGATTCGGCCGGCCGCGGGATGGCCGTCGGCCTGATCCTGGGCGCCTGGCAAGGGGAGGCCGCCATCCCCGGTGATTGGGTCAGCGGGATGCGCCAGGCGGAGAGGATCGCCGCGCTGCTGGCAGCCGTCGACGAAAAGCGCTAGCCGGCGCCCGCCGGGGAGCCTACAGGTTCATGGCGTAGGCATCCATCAGGGGGGTGACCTGGTCCTGCCAGATTTTTTGGAAGCGCACGGGGGCGTCCACGGGCTTGCGGATCATCTTGAGGCACAGCGCCATCTGCAGGGGCGTGCTGCTGGGTTTGGCGTAGAGCTGCAGGGCGAAGGCGGCGAAGTCGCGGACCATGAAGTCGAAGATCTGGTCCAGCAAGTCCGGATCCAGGTGGTCCAGCCTGACCTTCTCGATGATGAGTTGGCCGTAGACCACCAGGGTGAAAAGCTCGCCCAGGCTGAGGAGAAAATCGATGTCCTGGGTCTGGTCCGCGCTGGGAGTCGCCGTCGCCAGGAACTCTTTGAGGACCGCGATCTGTTCCTTGAAGATCTTCAGGTTGGGCAGGTCCAGGCTGTCGTAGGCGATGGTGTAGTCGTGGAATTGGATTTTAGCCAGGCCGCGGGTCGGCCCCTGGTTGAAAAGGAAGGTGTCATCGGATGGGTCGTCGCGCCGTGGGATTTCCGGAAAGAAAGTCGGGTTGAAGAAGTAGTTGGCCATGAACTTGATGATCAGGGCCATGTTGACGTGCACCGTGCCCTCGAGTTTGGGCAGGGCGCGGATGTCGTGGGCGGCGTTTTCGAAGTAGACGTCCTTCTCGAAGCCCCGGGCGGCGATGACGTCCCAGAGCTGGTTGATGACCGTCTCGCCCTGGGTCGTGACTTTCATTTTGACGATGGGGTTGTAGAGCAGGTAGCGGCGGTCGGCGGCCGAGGCCGAGCGCATGTAGTCGGCGGCGCGCGCGGCGAAAAGCTTCATGGCGGCCAGGCGTGCGTAAGCCTCGGTCAAAAGCTGGCGGATGTGGGGGAAATCCGTCACGAACTTGCCGTAGAGGGTGCGGTGGGCCGCGTGGCTGACGGCCTCGTAGAAGGCATGGGTGCAGATGCCGATGGACGCCCAGCCGAGATTGAACTTGCCGATATTGACCGTGTTGAGGGCCGCATCCCACGCCTCGC
>JAABRJ010000361.1 GCA_011390985.1 Desulfobacteraceae bacterium | reverse complement strand
GGAGTTGATGGGGCTGCCGCGCTCGACGCGCATCCAGGTCAGGTGACGGGATGGGATATGTGGCCGTCAGAGGCGGGGCCGCCGCCATTGAAAACGCCGCGCAGTTCAGCCTGATGCGCCGCGCCGGCGGCGCTTCCGATCTGCTGAAACCCGACCAGATCCGCGAGCAGCTTCATTTTGCGGTGGATCGAATCATGAGCGAAGGGTCGCTTTACGCCCCGGATCTGGCGGCCCTGGCCTTCAAGCAGGCGGCCGGCGATACCCTGGAGGCCGCTTTCATCCTGCGCTCCTACCGCACCACGCTTTCCCGCCTGGGATATGCCGAGCCCATCGCCACCGACGGGATGCGCCTGATCCGACGCATTTCAGCGGCCTTCAAGGATATCCCCGGCGGGCAGGTCCTCGGGCCTACGCCGGACTACACCCTGCGGCTGCTGGATTTCGACCTGCAAGCGGAATCGCCGGGCCGCACCCGGGAGTTGATCGCACGGCTCTTCAAGGACACCGAGCCGTTGGCGCCGCTGCCCGAACGCTTTCCCAAGGTGATCGAGATGCTGCGCCGAGAAGGCTTGCTGGCGGCCCGCCCAAGGGCGGCGGGCAAGGGAGCGGCGCTGGTGGATATCACCCGCCAGGCCCTCTCATTTCCAGCGCCGCGCAGCGCCCAGCTGCAAAGCCTGACGCGGGGCGAAACCGGCGGCATGCTGGCCCTGGCCTACTCCAATATGCGCGGCTACGGTTCGGTGCATCCGGTCATCGGCGAGCTGCGGGTGGGATACCTGCCGGTGCCCTATAAAAACCCCGTCAGCGGCGTGCTGGAGACCATCGGCGAAATCCTGGTGACCGAGGCCGAGGTCATCGCGCGCATCGCGGACGGCGACGGGCCGGCGGTCTTCAACCTCGGCTACGGTTTGTGTTTCGGCCACAACGAGACCAAGGCGATCGCGATGGCCGTCCTGGACCGGGCCATCGCCGCCCCGGAGCCGGCAGCACCGTCCGAAGACCAGGAGTTTGTCCTGACCCATGTGGACGGCATCGAATCCATGGGCTTTTGCAATCACTACAAGCTGCCCCATTACGTCACCTTCCAGTCGGACCTGGACCGGCTGCGAAGCATTCAGGCCGGGCCGCCATCCGCCGACGGGGAGCCCCTTTCATGACGCCCTGCGTGCCGCTTGAACAGATGCCGCCGGCGGCGGATTGGCGCGATGCCCTGCCTGCCGACCGCCACCGTTATTCGTATGCCTTTCTCGACGAAGGCGCCAAACGTGAAATCCGACGCAAGCTGCTCAAGGCCGTGGCCATCCCCGGCTGCCAGGTCGCCTTCGGGTCGCGGGAGATGCCCATCGCCCGCGGCTGGGGAACCGGCGGGCTGCAGCTGACCCTGGCCCTCATCGGCCCGGAGGATGTGCTCAAGGTCATCGATCAGGGGGCCGACGACAGCGTCAACGCCGTCAACATCAAAAAGTTTGTGAAGCGCGTCACAGACGCGGCCCTGACCACCGACACCGCCGCCGCCACCCTGATCCAGACCCGCCACCGCATTCCCGAGGAGCCCCTTCACCCCCACCAGCTGCTGGTCTTTCAGGTGCCCATTCCGGAGCCCCTGCGCCTGGTGGAGCCGTCCGAACGCAAAACCCGGCGGATGCATGCCGAGGCCGATTACAGCCGCATGTGGCTCTACCTCTACGAGGACATCGTCAAATTCGGTGCGATCACGGTGGGCGCCCGTTATCCGGTGATCGTCAACGGTCGCCACCTCATGGATCCCAGCCCCATTCCGCGCTGGGACGTGCCCAAGCTGAACCACGGCGAGGCCTTGCTGCTCTTCTGCGCCGGCCGGGAAAAGCGCATTTACGCCATTCCGCCCCACACCCGGGTGGAGCCCCTCGCCTTCGAAGACTTCGCTTTTCGGGTCGAGGCGTTTGATGGCCGCCGCTGCGAGCGCTGCGGTGCCAGCGGGACCTTTCTGGACGAGGTGGTCGACGATCAGACCGGCCGGCGCATTTACACCTGCTCGGACAGCGCCTTTTGCGACAAAACGCGCAGCCAGGGCCTCCAAAGCCCTCACCGACCGGAGAAGAAAAACAGATGAAACCGATCCTCCAGGTCCGCAATCTGACCAAACGCTACGGACCGGGATGCCCCGACTGCCGCCACCTCACCGGGGCCGCGCAGGAAGCCAACCAATGCCCCCGCTGCCGGTCGGTCCTGGCCTGCCGGGAGGTCTCCTTCGAGCTCTACCCCAACGAAGTGCTGGGGATCGTCGGCGAAAGCGGGTCCGGCAAAAGCACCGTGGTGCGCCTGCTGCATTTCGATTTCGAACCCACCGAGGGGCAATTCCATTTGAACCTGAATCCAAATCCGCTTTCCGGGGCGGCACTGGAAATCGATCCCGCCCAAAACCTCTTTGCCCTCAGCGCGTTTCACCGCAGACGGATCCGCAACGAACGCATGGGCATCGTTTACCAGAATGCCCGTATGGGGCTGCGCCTGAAGGTCAGCGCCGGCGGCAACATTGCCGAACGGCTGCTGATGGCCGGCTGGCGCCATGTGGGCAAAATGCAGCAGCGCGCCGCCGACCTGCTGGCCCAGACCGAGGTGCCGGTGGGACGCATGCACGAACCGCCGCGCAATTTTTCCGGCGGCATGCAGCAGCGGGTACAGATCGCCAAGGCCCTCGCCACCCGTCCGGCCGTGCTGCTGCTGGACGAGGTGACCACCGGATTAGACGTTTCGGTGCAGGCGCGGGTCCTGGATCTGATCCGTTGCCTGCAGCAGGAGCTGGAGGTTGCGACCATCGTGGTCTCCCATGACCTCGGGGTAATCCGCCTGCTGACCTCGCGCAC
>JAABRJ010000371.1 GCA_011390985.1 Desulfobacteraceae bacterium | reverse complement strand
CTGCCGATATACCCCATGACACGATCCTGGCGCTTGATCTCAGCCTGCCTTACAAGGTGGCCGATCTGTCTCTGGCCGAGCTGGGGGCGCGGGAAATGAAACTGTCTGAAAAGGAGATGCCGGGGCTGATGGCCGTGCGCGAAAAATACGGCGCGCAACAGCCCCTGGCCGGTCTGAAAATCATGGGCAGTCTGCACATGACCATCCAGACGGCCATGCTGATTGAAACCCTCAAAGTGTTGGGGGCCGATATCCGCTGGGCGACCTGCAACATCTTCTCCACCCAGGATCACGCCGCCGCCGCCATTGCGCACGCCGGGGCTGCGGCGGTGTTCGCCTGGAAGGGCGAGAGCCTGGAGGAGTTCTGGTGGTGCACGGAGCAGGCCCTCACCTGGCCGGACGGCAGCGGTCCGGATCTGATCGTGGACGACGGCGGGGATGCCACTCTCTACGTCCACCAGGGGGTGGCGGTCGAAAAGGACCCCGGCCTGCTGGAAAAGAGATACGACAGCGAGGACATGCAATGCCTGATGGCCCGTCTGGCCGTCAGCCATGCCCAGGACCCCGGCCGCTGGACGCGGGTGGCCGCCCGGATCCGCGGCGTCTCCGAGGAAACCACCACCGGCGTCCATCGCCTCTACCACCTGGCCAATCAGAAGGCCCTGCTCTTTCCGGCGATCAACGTCAACGACGCCGTGACCAAATCCAAGTTCGACAACCTCTACGGGTGTCGGGAATCCCTGGCCGACGGCCTCAAGCGCGCCACCGACGTGATGATCGCCGGCAAGGTGGTGGTCGTCTGCGGCTACGGCGATGTCGGCAAGGGCTGTGCCCAGTCCATGCGGGGTTTCGGCGCCCGGGTGCTCGTGACCGAGGTCGACCCCATCTGCGCCCTGCAGGCCGCCATGGAAGGCATCGAGGTCGTGCCCATGGAAGACGCCGTCGGGAGGGGCGATATCTTTGTCACGGCCACCGGCTGCATCAACGTGATCACCGGCGCCCACATGGAGGCGATGAAGGACGAGGCCATCGTCTGCAACATCGGGCATTTCGACAATGAAATCGAGATGAGCTACCTGTACAAAAACAGCGCGTGCCGCAAGACCCCGATCAAACCCCAGGTGGATCGCTGGATCCTGGCCTCCGGGCGTTCCATCATCGTGCTGGCCGAGGGTCGGCTGGTCAACCTGGGCTGCGCCACCGGGCACCCCAGTTTTGTCATGAGCAACAGCTTTACCAACCAGTGCCTGGCGCAGATCGAGCTGGCCTCCAAGGACCTTGAAAAGCGGGTCTACACGCTGCCCAAGAAGCTCGACGAAGAAGTGGCGCGCCTGCATCTCGAGCGGATCGGGGTCCGGTTGACCCGGCTGTCCCGGGAGCAGGCCGATTATCTGGGGGTTCCGGTGGACGGCCCCTTTAAACCCGATTATTACCGCTATTAAATCTGTTCAGACCCGGCCGCCGCTCCAGCGCAGCTTGGCCTTTAGAATATCGAAGTAGTCCTGCCCGGGCAGGGTGATCATGCGGACCGGGTGGCACCCCTTGGTGACGATAATCGTGTCGTCGCCGGTGATGTCGAGCCCGGCCTGGCCGTCAAAGGTCAGCATGATGTCCGTCGAGTCGGTGTCCAGCTGAAGCTTGATGCAGACGTCTTCAGGGACGATGACCGGCCGGTTGGTGAGGGTGAAGGGGCAGATCGGCGTGATCAGGATGCCGGGGACCGCCGGGTGGACCACCGGTCCGCCCGCCGCCAGGGAATAGGCGGTGGAGCCGGTGGGGGTCGAGATGATCAGACCGTCGGCGCGGAAGGTGGTCAGGTAATGGTCGTCGATCGAGGTCCGGATGTTGGCCAGGCGCGCCAGGGCGCCCTTGTTGATCACGATGTCGTTCAGGACCGTTTCGCGAACCACTTCTCGGCCCTGCCGCAGCACGCGCACCAGCAGGCGCATGCGCGACTGGGTTGAAAACGGCTCCGCGAGAATCCGTTCGGCCGCGTTGAACAGGTCGTCCTCGGTTATTTCGGCCAGAAAACCGACCTCTCCCAGTTTTACCCCCAGAATCGGGATGGGCTGATCCCCGATCCACCGCACGGCGCTTAGAAAGGTGCCGTCACCGCCCAGCACAAAAACGCAGAAAAGGTCCGCCGGCGCCGGGGGCGCGGCACCTTCCGAAATTCGCCGGTTGATTGGCAGGGTGCTTTCCTTGCGGACCACCGTGCACCCCCGGCATTTGAGCCACTCCTCGAAGGTATCCGCCTTCCTGCTGGCCTCCGGGTCATTTTTGACCACCAAACCGATCCGCTTCGTCAACCGTACCGCCTTCCTGTTGTGGGCTGCTATTTTCGGGCTGAAAATCGCTGTGCCCGCCCGTGGGCAAATGGGCAGCGGCGCAGGCGCTGATGAATTCGGGAATAACGGTTTTAATTATAAAGATAATGTAAAAACGGCAAGGGGTTTTTATGGGGGGCCTCAAATTCTTTTGACTTGACGAGGATATCCAGAATTATTATAAAAATCCGAGTTTTGTCGGCGGGTCTTTCTTTGGTTGCATTCATTAACCTGCGGGAAGGAGAGAAAAAGATGAAGAGATATGCAAGCAAGCGGTGTTTGGCCGCCATTTTGGTTTGCGTGGCGGTTTTTGCGTTCTCGGGTGTCGGGTTGGCCCAGGACACCATCAAGCTGGGGGTGGCCGGTGCCCATTCCGGTGACTTGGCGTCCTACGGTATTCCTTCGATTCGGGCGGCCGAACTGGTCACCAAAGATATCAATGCCAAGGGCGGGATCCTGGGCAAAAAAATCGAGCTGCTGCTGGGCGATGACGCCTGCAAGCCGGAGCTGGCGACCAACGTCGCCACCAAGCTGGTCTCCGACGGGGTCAACGTCGTGCTCGGCCACATCTGCAGCGGGGCCACCAAGGCGGCGCTGAACATCTACGCGTCTGCAAGCATCCCGGTCATGTCGCCCTCCGCCACCAACACCGAACTGACCCTGAGCGGCGATTACCCCAACTTTTTCCGCACCATCGCCTACGATGACCTCCAGGCCAGGCTCCAGGTCAGTTTTGCCAGGGACGTTCTCAAGGTCAAGCGCGTGGCCTGCCTGCACGACAAGGGCGACTATGGCAAAGGGCAGTCGACCCTGGCCAAGCAGTTTTTTGAAGAGGCCGGGATTGAAGTCGTGCTGTTCGAGGGCGTGACGCCGGGTGCGGTGGATTATTCGGCCATCGTCCAGAAGATCAAACGCGAGAACGTGGACCTGGTGGTGTGGGGCGCCTACCACCCCGAAGCCTCCAAGATCGTGACGCTGATGCGCAAGAAAAAAATGGACACCCCCTTCATGGGTGCTGACGGCATCAAGGACGAAACCTTTATCAAGGTCGCAGGCGAATTTGCCGAAGGCGTTTTCGCCACCGGCCCCCGCGACAATACGAAAAACCCGCTCTTCATCGCCGCCAAGAAAGCCCACCAGGACGCTTTCGGCGAAGATCCGGGTGTCTTTTTCCCCGAGGCCTACTCGGCCACGCTGGCCCTCCTGAACGCCATTGAAAAAGCTGGCAGCACCGACTTCGATGCCGTCACCAAAGCGCTGCGATCGGAGTATGTCGACACCCCGGTCGGCAGTATCAGCTTCGACCAGAACGGCGATGCGATCGGCATCGGGTTCTCGGTCTACCAGGTCAAAAACGGGGTTTTCACGACCATTCAGTAATTTTCACCGCTTGCCTGCTGCAGGGGAGGGGCGCCAATGTCCCTTCCCCTGCAGTCTTGCGCCTCGGTCCAGGTTTCTTTCAAAAGATCTCGCCTGATGCGGGCGCCGCCCGGATCAGCCCTTCAGCTGGAAGAAGCGCGGACGGCCACCTTTTCACCGGCCAAGCCAGCATCGGACATACCAGAATGGAATACTTCATCGAGCTTTTTTTCAGCGGGCTGACCCGGGGCAGCATCTATGCCCTGATTGCGCTGGGCTACACCATGGTCTACGGTATCATCCAGTTGATCAATTTCGCCCATGGTGAAATCTACATGATCGGGGCGTTTACGGCCCTGATCGTCACGGGCGTGCTGACCTATTACGGCTGGCCGCATCTGGCGATCATCCTGATAGCCGCCGTGCTGGCGATTTTCTACTCGGCCGCTTACGGCTGGACCATGGAGCGCATCGCCTACAAGCCGCTGCGCGATGCGCCGCGTCTTTCGGCCCTGATCAGCGCCATCGGCGCCTCCCTGTTCCTCCAGAATTACGTGCTGCTGGCCCAGACCTCCGACTTTCTGCCCTTCCCCAGCCTGATCTCCGATTTCGCCTTTCTGGATCCGGTCTCCAATCTTTTCGGCACCACCGACTTCCTGATTTACACCACCACCGGGGTGGTCATGGCGCTCTTGACCTTCCTGATCAAATTCACCCGGGTCGGAAAAGCCATGCGGGCCACCGCCCAGGACCGCCACATGGCGATGCTGGTGGGCATTGACGTCAATCGGATTATCAGCATCACCTTCATCATCGGTTCGGCCACGGCGGCCATCGGCGGGGTGCTGATCGCCTCGCATGTCGGTCAGATCAACTTTTTCATCGGCTTTATCGCAGGGATCAAAGCCTTTGTGGCCGCTGTTCTGGGCGGCATCGGGAGCCTTCCGGGGGCGGTGCTCGGCAGCCTCGTGCTGGGCTGGACCGAAGCTTTTTTCACCGGCTACGTCTCCAGCGACTACGAGGATGTCTGCGCCTTCGTTATCCTCGTGATCATTCTGATTTTCCGGCCGTCCGGGCTCCTCGGCCGCTCCGGTGTCCAGAAGGTCTGACGGGTTTTGCGGCCGTCGCCGCCGGGCCATCCGCCTTTTTTGCGCTAACGTTTTCCACAGGACTTGGCATCCATGACCCTCGGGGAAATAAAAAAATCACTGCTCGCCGCAGCCTGGTTCATGTTTTTGACCTTTCCGATCATGGTGATCAAGGTCAATACGATCCAGAAGACCGTCGAGTGGCACTGGGAACGGCTGCTCTATGTTGCGGTCGGGGGGTTCGTCTTCTCCTTTCTCTGGCGCTATTTCCTGCGACGCAAGCAGGGCGGCCGCCGCCCGGCCGCGCCGGTGGAAACCGACGAGCCCGAGGCCGTGCCGGCTTTTCAGCGCTTGATCCACGATCGGCGCTTTGCCATGCCGGCCCTGGTGGTCCTCGGCTTGTTCGTGCTGGTGTTCCCCTACCTGTTCAGCATGTACCAGGTCAACATCATGACCACGGCCCTGATCTACGTCGTCACGGGGCTCGGGCTCAACGTCGTGGTGGGCGTCGCCGGGCTGCTGCATCTGGGGTATGCCGCCTTCTACGCGGTGGGCGCCTACACCTATGCCCTGCTCAACCTCCACTTCGGGGTGTCCTTCTGGCTGGCGCTGCCCATCGGCGCCGCGCTGGGCAGCGTCTTTGCGGTCATCCTGGGGTTTCCGGTGCTGCGTCTGCGGGGCGATTACCTGGCGATCGTGACCCTCGGCTTCGGTGAAATCATCCGCCTGGTGCTCGAAAACTGGAATGACTTTTCCTACGGCCCCAGCGGCATCGCCAATATCCCGCGTCCGAAATTTTTCTGGTTCGATTTTTCCCTCGAGCAGTCCGCGGTCTTCATTTACTTTCTGATGCTGGCGATGGTCCTGCTGACCGTTTTCGTCACCAACCGGCTGAAAGATTCCCGCATCGGCCGCGCCTGGATCGCCTTGCGCGAGGACGAGGTGGCCTGCCAGGCCATGGGGATCGACATCGCCCGGACCAAGTTGTCGGCGTTTGTCATGGGGTCCGCCTGGGCGGGGATGGCCGGGGTGGTGTTCGCCGCCAAAACTACCTTTATCAACCCTGCCAGCTTTACGCTCTGGGAGTCGATCGTGATCCTCTGCATTGTCGTGCTGGGCGGGATGGGCTCCATTCTGGGCGTCATCCTGGGGGCGCTCGTGCTGATCCTGCTGCCCGAATACCTGCGGGCCTTCTCGGAGTATCGCATGCTGATTTTCGGGGTGGTGCTGGTGGTGATGATGGTCTTCCGACCGGGCGGGATCCTCAGCGAGGTCCGCCGCACCTACCTGTTCAAGGAAGGCCTCAGCAAGGACGGGAGCCTATCGTGATGCAGCCGATTCTGGAGATTCGTAATCTGTGCATGGATTTCGGCGGCTTGAGAGCCATCGACACATTGGACCTGCACATCGGCCAGGGTGAGATCGTCGCCCTGATCGGGCCCAACGGGGCCGGCAAGACCACGGTTTTCAACTGCCTGACGGGCATCTACAAACCCAGCGGAGGCGAGATGCTGGCGCGCTCCCCCAAAACCGGGGAGGCGCGCCGCCTCAATGGCCTCAAGCCCAACCAGGTGACCGAGAACGGGCTGGCGCGGACCTTTCAGAACATCCGCCTTTTCGGCAGCATGACCGTGCTCGAAAATATCATGATCGGCCGGCACTGCCGCACATCGGCGGGCATCAGCGGTGCGATCGTGCGCAACCGCGCCACCCGTGAGGAGGAAAAACGCATCGTTCAGGACAGCTACGATGTGCTCAAAAAGATCGGCCTGGCCCGCTACGTCAATGAGTACGCCAAAAACCTGCCCTACGGCGCCCAGCGCCGCCTGGAGATCGCGCGGGCCATGGCCACCGACCCGTTTCTGCTGCTGCTGGATGAACCCGCCGCAGGCATGAACCCCCAGGAAACCGATGAACTCAACGAACTGATCATCGGCATCCGGGAAGAGGCGGGGATCACGATTTTTCTCATCGAGCACGACATGAAACTGGTGATGAGCCTTTCGGATCGGATCTACGTGGTGGACTACGGCAAGAAGATCGCCGAAGGCCGGCCGGAGGAGATCAAGCGCAATCCGGCGGTGATCAAGGCCTATCTCGGAGAGGAAGTCGATGCTTAAGCTTGCGGGTGTCAAAACGTACTACGGCAATATCCAGGCGCTCAAAGGGATCGACATCGAGATTTCCCAGGGGGAGATTATCACCTTGATCGGGGCCAACGGGGCGGGCAAGTCCACCACCTTGATGTCGATCTGCGGGATCGTGCCGCCGCGCTCCGGCAGCATCACTTTTGAAGGGCGCCCGATCCACGACATGAAACCCAACGACATCGTCAGGCTGGGGATCTGCCAGGTGCCCGAGGGACGCCGGATTTTTCCGTTTCTGACCGTTATCGAAAACCTCGACATGGGGTCTTTTCTGCGCAATGACAAGGCGGATGTGAAAAGGGATCTGGACTACGTCTTGACGCTTTTTCCCATCCTGGCCGAGCGCCGCAACCAGGCCGGCGGCACCCTGAGCGGCGGGGAGCAGCAGATGCTGGCCATCTCCCGGGCACTGATGGCGCGCCCCCGGCTGCTGCTGCTCGACGAGCCCTCCCTCGGTCTGGCCCCCCTGGTGGTGCGCCAGATTTTCGCCATTATCCGGAAAATCAATCAGGAGCAGAAAACCACCATCTTCCTGGTGGAGCAAAACGCCAACCTGGCCCTGAAGGCCGCCCACCGGGGCTATGTCATGGAAAACGGCCGGATCACCCTGGCCGATTTGACCGTCAACCTGTTGGCCAACGAAGCCGTCAGAAAAGCCTACCTCGGAATTTAGACCCAAGCGCATCGGATCGGTGGGCTGCCCGCCGGGCCGACTGGATGCCACCGCATGCCACCCCTTTGGGTATACATCCTTTTGGCCCTTGTGGCCGGGGCCTGCCTGCCCACCCAGGCCGGGATCAACGCCCAGCTCAACCGCTGGACGCTCTCCCCGGTGTGGACCGCCGCCGTTTCTTTCGCCGTGGGGACGGCGGCCCTGATCGCATACGGCCTTTTGACGCGCGGACCCCTGACGTTTCAGGGGCTTTCCGCCGGGACCCCCTGGTGGGTCTGGACCGGCGGGTTTCTTGGGGCCTTCTTCGTCTCGGCCACCGTGGTTCTGGCCCCGGCCCTGGGGGCGGCCGCCATGGTCGCGCTCATCATCGGCGGTCAGATGCTGGTTTCACTACTGCTGGATCATTTCGGCCTGCTCGGCTACCAGACCCACCCGCTCACCTTCTGGCGGCTGATCGGTGCGGGGTTGATTGTGGCCGGCGTGGTCCTGGTGCGACGCTTTTAAACCCCAGCCGGGGCTTCAGGTGACCAGAAAGTAGACCGCGCCGACCGCCGCCAGGCTCAGGACGCGAAACCCCTGGCCCATCAGCAGGAGTTGGGCCCCCATGGCGGGCGCGAAGATGCCCATGTAGTGCGGCAGCTGGTGGCGCAGCGCCCGGATCGGGAAGGCCACCAGGTTGCCGATCAACAGCGCCAGGACCGTCTGCCGGGTGGTGAGCACGCCGGCCGAAAGCAGCGCGCCGGCTGTGGCGAAACCGGAGGTGAACTCCGCGGCGAAGCTCAGGATCACCACCGAAAGCGCCTCCATCGGGATAAAGGTGGTGACCACGTAGTGCGCCAGCCAGTTGCGGATCTGGTCAAAAAGGCCGACCGTGTGAATCAGAAAAACGGCGATGTAGATGGGCACCACGTATACCGCAACCTGGGTGAGGCGCGCTGGAAACTTGCGCCGGATGCCCTGCCAGAGGCCCTCCCGCCGGTTGCCGTCCGGCTGCCGGCGGTCGTCCCCGGCCGGCGCCGTTTTCTCCTCTGCCGGGGCAGACGCGCTGAAACGGCCGTATACCAGAAAAAGAAGCGTTCGCAGGAGGGCCGCCAGGAAGGTCAGCAGGAAGTAGAGGACGCCGGCCCGGCCGGTCAGGGGGATGACGATGAAAAACGTGGTGGGCAGGTGCAGAAAGTAGGCCGGCAGCTGATTGACGAAGTTGGTCAGAAACAGCTGGCGGCGGGTGATCCGGCCCTCCTTGAAGAATTCCCAGAGCATGGCGTTGGCGGCCACCCCGGAGAAAAAAGCGGTGGTGAAGGTCGCGCTGCAGTGCGCGCCGAGCCGGCCGAAGCGGAAAAGGGGCCCGGCCAGAACCGCCAGGTAGCGGGTCCAGCCGGCGGCTTCGATGAGCTGGCCGGCCACCAGGCCGGCCCCGATAAACCCTAGCAGGCGGGTCAGGGGCCACAGCAGCCGGCGGGTTGCGTGGGCCAGGGTCAGGTGCTCGATGGCCAGCAGACCGGCGGTCAGCAGAAGCGTGGAAACCGCCAGGGATATGCCCAGCGCGCGGTAGGGGATGCCGTTACTGCGCCGGGCCATTTTGGCCTTTGCGCTTGGCGATGATCAGGGTCAGGTAGTTCGGCGGCATCTCGGCCAGCGCGCGGATGTCGCGCACGATCTCCTGGTCGTGGTGGCAGCAGTTTCGGATGCCGAAGCTGTTTTCGAGCATGCCGGCCTCCTCGATGGCACCCGCGATGCCGCGCACGTTGCGGTAGGACTTCAAAAAGACCACATTTTCGGGTGTGACCGGCAGCTGCCGCAGGCGGTCGCCGCCCTTGACCCCCGACATGATCAGCAGCGCCTCCTCGCCTTCCACCAGCGGTACGTTGACCGCGGCGGCGGCGGCCTGGTAGGAGGTGATCCCGGGGACGGTTTGCACCGGGACATGGGGGGCGGCGGCCCGAACGTATTTCAGCGTGTAGCCGAAAGTGGAATAGGTCAGGGGGTCGCCCAGGGTCAGAAAGGCCACGTCCCGACCGGCTTCCAGTTCGGTGATGATGGTCCGTGCATGGGCCTCCCAGGCGGCGTGCAGGGCCGCCGGGTCGCGGGTCATCGGGTAGGAGAGGCGCCGCACGGCGGTCCCCTTGGGGATGTGCGGCCGGGCGATGTTGACCGCGATGCTGTGGTTGTTTTTGGCGGATGCGGCCGTAAAGATCACATCCACCCGGCCCAGGATGTGGGCCGCCTTGAAGGTCAGAAGGTCCGGGTCGCCGGGGCCGACGCCGATGCCGTAAAGGGTGCCTGTGGCTGGGGTCATGGGGCTGCCTCTGTTTTCCTTGGTTGCAACCGCTGCCGTGAAGCGGTCTGCGGTTGACGCGTGGTGTTCACTGCGGGTCAAGTCCTGCGGCTTGCAAAATGGCCGCTGCCGACGGCTCGAAAACCGACGGGTAGAGGATCCGCCCCAGCGCTGCGATGCCCAGCAGCAGCCGCGGCGTGGGGCGCGCGACGATGGATTCGTCCACCAGAAAAACCGCATTTTCGCGCACCGCCTTGAGGGCCGCAAAGCCAGGCGCTGCGATGATGGTTTGCCTGCTGACCTGGTTCATCACCCCGTGCTGGGCCAGGTACACGTCCAGCTCGGCGGCATGCGACAGGATCCGTTCCTTGCCATAGGCCGCGATGTTGGTACCCCGCACGGGGGCTGCGTCTGCGGCCAGATTTATGCCGCCGGCGGTTTGCAGAGCGAAGATCGGCATGGAATCGGGGGAAAAGGTTTTCATCTTGCTGTGGATCGCCTCGAAGTAAACCCGTTTGGGCGTCTCCACCCGGTCCGCGAGCGCGGCAAAGGCCGCCACCGCCCTTTGGAAGCGCGCCGCCATGGCGGCGGCCTCGGCCTGCCGGCCGCCGAGCACCCCGAGAATCTGCCAGTAGACGTACATCTCCTGGACGGTGCCGGGCTGCAATGAAACCACGGCGATCCCGCTTTTCTCCAGACGTTCCATCAGCGGTCGGTAGCCGCGGTCGATCATCGGCCGCACCAGGACGAGATCCGGCCGGGCCGCCAGAAACTTTTCGGGGTCATCGTGGTAGGAGAACACCGGTTTGTGGGCGGCCGCAGGGGGGTGGGACTCGTGCTGCGTGACGCCGATAATTTCGCGCTCCAGGCCGAGCGCAAACAGGTTCTCGGTATGGGCGCCGTAGAGGGAGATGATCCGCCCGAAGGGCTGGTCGACCACCCGCCGGCGCCCGCCCTGGTCGGTGATGTGCTTGCCGTCGGTCAAAGCGAATTCGGCCCCCCCCTCGGGCAGCGCTCCGGCCCAGCCGCTGACGGAGATTAGCAGCAGAAGGAATGCGGTTGGTTTCATGCTGCCGACTTTCTGAAAACGACCTGCTGGGCGTCGCAATAGGAGTTGTAGGAAACCCTGGCGCTGACCCCGAAGATCTCCCGCAGGACCTCCGCCCGCAGGACCTCCCCGGTTTCTCCGTGGGCCACAACCGCTCCGGCCTTGATGAACACCAGGCGGTCGCAGAAGGCGGCCGCCAGATTGATGTCCTGGAAGACCGCGATCACGGTTTTGCCCGCCGTTCGGACCGCACCGGCGGTCAGGGCCAAGAGCTCCAGGCAGTGGCCGATATCGAGGTTGGAGGTGGCCTCATCCAGCAGCAGGACCCGGGTATCCTGGGCCAGGGCGCGGGCGAAGACCACCCTCTGGCGCTCCCCGCCGCTGAGCTCGGTGACGAAGGCGCGCCGCAGGGGCCAGGTTCCGGTGACCTTCATAACGTCCCGAACCCGCTGGTGGTCTTCGGCTGAAGGCGCGGCAAAGCGCGGGATGAAGGGATAACGGCCCATCATGACGATTTCCTGGGCGGTGAAGGGGAAGTTGATGTAAAAATCCTGCGGCACCAGGGCGATTTCGGCGGCCAGGGCGCGGCGCGCATAGCCGCCCAGATCCCTGCCGCGGTAGCGGATGACGCCTGCAGCCGGCTGGCGGTGGCCGGCGAGAAGGTCCAGCAAGGTGGTCTTGCCGCAGCCATTGGGCCCCAGGATGCCGTAAAAATGGCCCGCCGGCAGGGCAAGCGACACCCCCTGCAGGACGGGCTGGTGGGCGTAGGCAAAGGCCAGGGAGTGGACTTCAAAGCTCATCTGCGGCTGCCTCGCATCGTCTGGCGTTTACGGAAGACGTAGCAGAAAAACGGCCCCCCGATCAGGGCGGTCAGGACCCCGATGGGGATCTCGGTGGGCAGCAGGGCCCGGGTGGTGGTGTCGGCGCACAGCAGCAGGATCGCCCCCGCCAGCAGGGACACCGGGAGCAGGCGGCGGTTGTCGGGCCCGGTCAGGGCCCGCATCATGTGGGGCACCAGGAGCCCCACAAAGCCGATGATCCCGGAAACCGAGACGCACACCGCCGACACCAGCGACGCCGTGACGATCAGCACCAGCGTCACCCGGCGCGTATCGACTCCCAGGGATCCGGCCGCGCGCTCGCCCATGGCCATCAGATTGAGGTCGCGCGCGAAAAAGACAGAGACCGCCAGCCCCAGGCTGACACAGGCGAGGGTGAGGGTCACATCCGTCCAGGTGCGGGAGGCGAAGCTGCCCATCAGCCAGAAGATGATCACGGCCACCTGCTCGTCGGCCACATACTTGAGAAAGCTGATGCCCGCCGAGAGGATCGCCGCCACCACGATCCCCGAGAGGATCAGGTTGTTGGAGGAGAACCCGCCCGCCGCGGCGGACAGGTAGACCACCGTTGCCAGCGTGCCCGCGGCCCCGATGAAGGCGCACAGCGGCAGCGAGTAGACCCCCAGGAAATCAATGCCCAGCAGCAGGGCCAGCGCGGCGCCGAACGCGGCGCCGGCGGAGACCCCCAGAGTGTAGGGGTCCGCCAGGGGGTTGAGCAGGATCCCCTGGTAGACCGCCCCGGCCACGGCCAGGCCGCCGCCGACGATGGCCGCGGTCAGGATGCGCGGCAGGCGCACCTCCCACACCACCACGGGCAGCAGCGGGTCCAGGCCGTCTGCAAATCCCGCAATTCCGGTCGCTTTGGCCGCCAGGATGCGGGCCACATCGCCAAACCCCAACGGGATGTAGCCCAGGCCGGCGGACGCCAGGATCAGCGCCCCCAGCAGGAGTATCAGCAGCAGCAGCTGCAGGCCGGTGGCCTGTTGCAGGCGGTTTTTGAAATTCGATACCGTCATCGGGAGCCAAGGGGGTTTTGCAGCCGTTCGGGCGCCTGCCGGACACGGGCACCAGGGTTGCCCGGCCTGCCCGGCACCCGCTGGCCGCCGTCGCGTTGGCGGTCGGCCCGCTTGAACGCCTTACTCCAACGGGATGCCGTGATCACGGGCGGCATCCCGGATGTGGGACACGAAGATCCGGGCAAATTCATCGTTGGATCCCAGCCCCGCCAGCACGGGCTCCACCTTGAACCCCTGCCGGTTGAGAATCGTTTTCCAGGAATCCTCCTCTTCGCCGGCCATGTCGTTCACGGCGTGATCCCCGGCCACGATCATAAAGGGCTTCAAGACGATTTTGCCCCCGTCAAAGTGCGACAGGCCGCGGGCGACATCCTCCACGCCCGGAAACCCTTCCACCGCTCCAATGAAGGTGACCACGTCGGGGTACATTTCGCGCATCTTTTTCTGGGCTTCACCGTAAATCCCCGTGGACCAGTGTTCGTTGCCGTGCCCCATGTAGACCAGCAT
>JAABRJ010000360.1 GCA_011390985.1 Desulfobacteraceae bacterium | reverse complement strand
CCGGCACCGTCGCCCGCCCCGGACAGCGCAGCACCGCCAGCCACAACGACCGCCCCGGCTCAAAGCCAACAACCGCAGCCGGCTGAAAAGCCGCCTTCGTCAGGGGCGGTTTCCCCAACGCCTCAACCGCCCGCTGAAACCGCCCTCAGCACCGGGGCGACCGGCGAAGCCCCTCAAAAACCGCTGCCGGCCGTGACGCCCGAACCGCAGCCGACCCCCGCTGCTGCAAACGAAGACGAGAGCAGCGCACAG
>JAABRJ010000359.1 GCA_011390985.1 Desulfobacteraceae bacterium | reverse complement strand
CTGCTGCAAACAAAGACGAGAGCAGCGCGCAGGATCTCAGCGGTGAAGGGGACCGACAGCCGGCGGCCCCCGAGAGCGCGGCCGAAACGCTGCCGGCAGGCGATGCCAGCGCGCTGTCGGATCCGGGGGACATCATCGACTGGGTATTGGAAAAAAACAAGCAGAGGCAATAGTGCGGCATACCGCCACCCGCCGCTGGGGCGTGGAGGGCAGGCCGGGGGAAGCAGCAGGCAATCGGGAGCACGCGGCCCTTCGACACTCAAAAAGCGGGTCGCGCAGGTGACCAGGCAGGTGACGCTTGAATGCGAATTGGACCGAGACGGTCAGCGGCGAACAGCCCTGACCGCCCCGCACTGCCAGTCGGCCATCTGATCCACGCGCCAGTCAATCTCGTTGCGCGAGGAGACCACATCCACCACCCGGCTCCAGCCGTCCGAATAGCGGGTGTAGCTTTTGGATGTCCAGTACCATTCCGCCCCTCCGGAGGCCGGAAAAAAGGGCGCCTTTTTGTAGATACCTGCCAGTTCATCGGCGCTGGGCAGACGCCAATCCGAAAAGCCGCCGGCGGCAAGGCCTGCGACATATTTCGCGGCGGCTTCGTAATCCAGACATTGGCCGGTTTCAGCGCGCGAGTCGAGCAGACACCAAGTCAGACCGGTGCGGGTATCCAGCACGGTTTCGGGCTGTTTTTCCAGGAACCGGCCGCCGGCGGCAGCCAGATCGGCGCGCAGCGCGCTGACCGCTACGCGCCGCTTGTCCTCCAGGGCCTGCTGTTCCAGAACGGCGATTTTTTCATGGATCACCGGCCGCAGACTGCTGCTGGGGTAAGCTTTGAGATAGTCGGCGTAGACGGCCCGGGCGCCCGCCAAGTCATCGCCGGCCGCCGCCGCTTTGACACTCAGACGGGTCAGGATCTGCTCCCCCCGCAGGTTGCGCTGAAAGGTGTCCCGCAGGCCTTCAATGGCGGCTGCGCGGGGGCTTTCGGGGTAGAGGTCGATAAACCGCTGACAGAGGGAGACGGCCGCGGCCCATTGGTCCTGCTCACGATACGCTTTCAGTTTTTTTTCTAAGGCAAGATAATACTCCTCGCTCATGTCGCCCAGACGCCTGCGGACCTCATCGCGGTGCCGACCCTGGGGGTGGGCCTCGAGGTAGGCCTGGCAGGCGGCAACGCGCTGGTCTACTTCCGCCAGCGCCCCGGCCTCGATCATCCTGAAGGCCTCGTCATCGAGGGCCTCGGCCGCCGCGTGCAGGCGGTCGTTGAGGGTTGCGGCGCAGGGACTGCCGGCATACTGCCGGCTCAGCGCCTGGTAGCGTGCGAGCGCCTCGGCGGGCCGCGCCGCTTCGGCCTGGGCGTCGGCCTCAGCAACAGCCTGACGGCACGCGCCATCTTCCAGGCTCTGCCTTACGGCCAGCAGTTTTTCTTGAATCTCCGGCGTGTATTTACCCCCTTCATGGGCGGCCAGATAATTTTTGAGCAGCATTTCTTTTTTTTCGAGGTCCGACTGCCCGTCAACACGCGCAATCAGCTCTCCGAAATCGGCCTTGGCGCGTCTGACACCTATCACCCAGGCCGAACCGCCCCCAACCGCTGCCAGGAGCAGGATCACGGCGAGGGACGCCACCAACACCCGCTTCAGGTTTGTGGGGGCTTTTTTGGGTGCCAAGACCTTCCAGTTTTTCTGCTGACAGTAGTCCTCGATATACGCGCGGGCCTCATCGCTGTCCATGCCGTAGTCCACGGCGGCTTTGACCAACACCTCGAAATACTCAGGCTTGATTTCGCCGTCCAAACCGGCGACATCGATGTCGGCGTTCAACGCCGTCAGCTTTGAGCGTGCCCTGGAATAGTCGTAAGACTGGCGGCTCTCCTCGGTTTTGAAAATCTGCAGACACTGCCCGGCGAGAACCTCACTGGCCGTTGTGGCGGCATCCTTCCTGGCGATCTGGCGATAATGCGCCTCCACCGCATTCGCCTTGGCCTGGAGTTCCTCCAGGGGGGCCCCGTTGGAAGCGTTCAGAAACTCGTAGAGGGATTTTTTGCCGACGACCTTCAGGTTTGCGAGGATAACCTTTTCAATGGCTTTGTCCAGCGGCTTGGGCCGCCCCATTTGGTTGCCACCGCCCTTTCGGATGGGCACCTTGACCCGTTTGCGAACCACCTCCTCGCTGATGGCCAGCTGTTTGGCGAGCTTGGCGACGTCCTCTTCAGTCACATAGCCCTTGCTGGCCCGGATGTTGAGATGTTTGTCGAGCTGAACGATTTTTTCCTTCTGCTTCTGTCGGATACGGTTGCGGATCTTGGTTTCTTCGGTCCCGTGCAGTTCGGCCAGCTTGAAAATTTCTTCTTTGGTGATGTAGCCTTTGCTCATCCGAATCTCGAGGTGGCGGTCGATGTCGGCAAATTTTTTGGCGTCCCGCTCGCGGGTCAGCGCGAGGGCGGCTTCGGCTTCTTTGTTGCGGAGTTCAGGCGCTGACATGACCCGTCGGATTTCGGGGATCAGACCGATGTACTTCTTGGCTAGGATGGCCTTGGTGGGGTGATTTCGAAAAAGACTCCAGCGGGCCTGCATTTTTTTGATGGCGGTTTCGATCTGATGCAGATCCGTCTCGGGTGGATCCACCGGAAGCTCCAGCAGCAAATAAAAGTTTTCCCTCTCCATATACTGCCTCTGTTTCCAGTTCTCTTGCTTGTCCGACCGGTCAGGGTTTGCCCGCTGTCACGGGCTGAAAACACGCTGCGACATAGTTTTGTAAAAATTCGACGATCGACAGGCGCTTCGGTTTGATCGCGTCAGGGCGGTCGCGATCTTCAGTACACCACCAAGCCCTGGCTGCGCATCTTGGCCGCCGCCAGTTCTTCTCCCTGGATGACAGCGGCCGTTTCAATGGCGGCGTCAACCTGGCGGCCCTCGGTGGATTCAACCGCCTTGATTTTCAAGCGCCCCTCCTTGTTCAGACTGAAGGTGATATCCACGGGGGTATCGGACGGCAGCCCGCTCGGGAGCCGCATGACGGCCGTACCGATTTCAATGGCATACTCCGGTGGGATGCTCTTTTCGCTGGTCTCCGCCTCCATGATGCGGATCAGAACTGTTTCCTGGTCATCGACCGCCGTGAAGAACCGCTTGGCGGCCTCCACCGGCACGCCCGTGTTGCGCAGAATGACGCTGTAAACGATCTCTTCGTTTTGGGAGTTGTTGACGACGATGCCGAAGCTCTTGCTGCTGACGTCCTTTACCTTGACCAGCGAACTCTTGACCGACGGCAGCGTGTAGCCTTCCTCGTCCGCCAGTTCCTGGGCCGCCGCTTCGACCTCCTGGGCGCTGAACTCGACGTCGCCTTGCAGGTCTTCCACGTTGCGGTTGGTTTTAGCCGCGATGCGCCGCACCAGCCCGTCGTTCAGGGAAAGCTTCCACCCGAAAATCGCCGCCCCCTTGGCCACGGCCTCGTCCGGATCAAAGATCTTGGGTTCCTTACCGAATTCTTTCTGAATGCGCGTGGCGACCTGCGGCATCCGCGTGGAACCGCCGACAAGAATGATTTCGTCAAAAGAATTGTAGCCTTTTTTCTTGGCCTCTTCCAGCATTTCGTGGGTGAGGTGGATGGTGCGCTCCAGCAGGTCCGAGGTGATCTCCTCGAACTTGCTGCGCAGCAGCTCGACTTTGACCCGCTCCCCGCCGTGGGTGATGGAAATCGGCGTTTTTTCCCGCTGGGAAAGGACCTTCTTGGATTTTTCGGCGGAAAGCTGCAGGTCCTGGCAGGTGTCCGGGTCCTCCAGAATTTCTTCGTCGCTGCTGGTCTGGCTCTGAAATTCCTGCACCAGGTGCGCCACGATGCGATCGTCCCAGTCCTTGCCGCCGAGGTTGTGATCGCCACCGGTGCAGATCACCTGGATGGCGTCGGGCTGGATATCGATCAGGGTGATATCGAAGGTGCCGCCGCCGAGATCATAGACCATCACCACCCGCTTGTCGGAAATCGCGACGGTGCCGTAAGCGATGGCCGCCGCGGTGGGTTCGTTGATGATCTGGCGGACATTGAAGCCGGCAATCTCGCCGGCCATGCGCGTCGCTTCGCGCTCGTTGATCCCGAAATAGGCCGGGCAGGTGATGACCACGTCGGTGATCTTCGACCCCAGGCTCTGTTCGGCGTCCTGGGCAACCTTGCGCAGGATGTAGCTTGAGATTTCCTCGGCGCGATAGCTTTTACCGTCGTAGCTGAACAGGAAATCGGGTTCCCCCATGGAGCGTTTGATGAAGCTGACCACTTCGTTGGGGTAGATTTTACTGCTTTCCTTGGCTACGTCCCCGACGACGATATTGCCGCCGTCGAAAAACACAACGGAGGGGGTAACCCGCTGGTTTTCGGCATTGGGCACAACCACCGCCTTGCCGAACTCATCCACATAGGCGATGGAGGTGTAGGTGGTACCCAGGTCGATCCCGAAAATCCTCTTCATCTGATCACTCATTGATGGCCCTCATTGCGAAAGAGATTTAATTGCCTTTGTAATCGTATACCGCAACCATTTCCGGCCGAATCACCTTTCCCTCCCATTCGTAGCCGTAGCGCAGGCTTTCGGCAACCTTTTTGTCCATTCCGGGATCGGCCGTGGCGACTTTTTTGGCGGCCCGCTGGCGGCTGGGGTCAAACCCATCCCCCTGGCAGATGAAGGATTTTACACCCTGCCAGTAGAAGATATCCTCCAGGTCCGACGGGATGGTTTCCAGAAACTTGAAAAGCTTGATGGGGTCGCGGGTATCCGAATCCAGCGAGCGGTAGTGACCCGTCCACTTGCGGATGTCATCGACGACCTTGATCACATCCATCAGAACCGACATCAGGTGCTTCTTGACGATATCGTTTTTGTACTCCTGAAGTTCCTGGTGAAGGGTATCGATGATGCGCTCTTTGTGGGCATCGTACTTGAGTTTGCTCTGAAACTCGCCGGCAAGCTGGTTCATGCTGTCCTGAAGCCCGTTCAAACGGTCAATCAGCCCGGCCACACCCTTTTCACCGGCCGCCGCCGGCAACTTGTCGGCCGTATCGTCCAAAGGCGCTGCGGTAACCGCCGGCGGGTCCCCGACCGCTATCCGGTCCGCTGCGTCTTCCGTCGGCATGGCCAGCGCCGCAGCGCCGGAAGACGATTCCTGGGCCGCGCCGGCGCCCGGCTGTCGGTCGGCGCCGACCGGCGGGCAGCCGATCTCCTCGATGGACAGACCGAGATCTTCAATGGAAAGCCCCATGTTTTCTATGGACAGTTCCATATCTTCGCCGTTCGTGGTTTCCCGCTGATTGTCGATTTCTGACTTTCTGACCGTTTCCATAATTTAATGGTGCAAGTCCCTATTATTCGGGGTAGCGGCAAAAACTACTTGGACAAACTCGCCAGACTCCGTTTTTTCGATGCGGCGCTTCCGCCGAGGCCTGTCCGCATAGGCTTCGGCCGACCCGGGGTTGTCACCGGCCCAAAGACATGCGGAGCGGGCGTCATTTTTTACCGCGACCCTTACCCTGGAGAGGCTATTCACAGGGTTTCTTATCGGTTTTCGCACTGACCAACTTTAAGAGCGGGGAAGCGGAATTTACACGGCGAAACCTGCCGCCAGGCCCGCATCGGCATGCAGCAACGGCAGTCGACGACCCCACCGTCACAGCCTCCCGGAAACGCCGAAAATCCCACCGATGAAGGCCTTCGCCTTTTTATCGGCAAGAATTTTATGATCGACCGCCGCAAGAATACGCGTGACATCCTGCTGCAGCCGCTGCACTTCCGCAGGGGACCGGTCCGAGAGCTCAGGGGCCTGCAGACGGCGACGGATATCCGCCATCAGGGCCCGGGTGGGCGCCACACCCAGAATCTGCGGCATTTCTCCGAGCGTATTGAGCAGAAACTCGTTCAGGCTGCTGGTCAGAAAATCATGGCCGGCTTCGAAGGTCTGGAAGCGTTTGAGGGTTTCTTTAACGGCCTGGATGTTGACCCCGGCCGGCTGGTCAGGATGGAAATTCCGAATCAGACTCTTCTGCAGCGGCTGAAAGCCGCGTTTCAAACTCTCCATGACGGCCGCGGCCCACTGCGGCCGCTCGGATCGGTAGCCGTCTTGAATGCGGCGCCAGTCCGGGCGCACCAAGTGGGCGCCGAACTGCTCGACAGCGGTGAAGACCCACCGGCCGTGGGCCGCGACCAAGTGCCGGTGAAGCCCGCAGAGAATGTCATTGTAGGCCGCAATCACCCTTTCCTGGGCTGCCTCGCGGCACGCCGCGTCCTCCGGCTGCCCTGCGGGTCGCTGGTCCTTTTCGATAACCCCCGAGGCCAGCAGCGAGTTGAGCACCTGGTAGACCACGAATTCGTCGTAGCCGCTGACCGCGACCAGCTCCCGCACCGTCCGGCTGCCATCCACGAGGGTCATGAAGCGCCATTCGAGCGTGTTGAACGTGATCTCCCGCTGGTTGGGCGTCTTCTGGGAAATGCGAAAAACTATGCGGTCATTGGAGATCTGTTTTTTCAGGATCGACATTTCATCGATCCGTCGGGTGGCCTCCAGAATAATGGACATGATGTCCAGCCGCGTGACCACCAGCCCGTTGAGGTTCAACCGCGCATCGCTGTATTCGAAGCTGCCCTGGTCCCAGAAAAAGAGATTGAAGACGATAAACTCGGCCTGTTTGCGAATGACGCTTTTCAGCTGTTCGGAGGAGATAATGCCCCGGCCCACGAGAATTTTGCCCATTGCCATTTTCTGGCTGCGCGCCTCGGCCAGGCATTGTTGAAGCTGGTCGGGGGTTATCAATCCCTTGCTGATCAAAAGGTGTCCGAGGCGGCCTTCCTTCTGAGAGCCCATGGCATAAATGATGGCCCCGTCCTGAATGAAGATCCGGACCTCATTGTCGTCGCTGACGACCCGCAGGACGCCGGTTTTTTTCTCATTGCTCAGCAGCTGAAGAATGCTGGCCAGGGATGAGGGATCGAAATCGCCTTTCAGATTCATGCAGACTCAGACCTTGTTCTATGTAAAGGACCTCTGACCGATGGCAAGCCCAGCGGCAGGCCCTCAGTACCGTCAATCCGACCCAGCTGGCTGCAGGCAGCCGGGCCGGAAGGCTTTTGTGGGAAGGGAAAGTGGCGCCGGAAGGCTTTTGAAACCTATTGGATCGCGGTACTTAAATCGACAGGGCCCCGGGATTTCTGAAGCGCCTGCCACGACCGCGGAAGGCGCAGCGGATGATCGGCGGCCTGCGGAATGTCCTTCCGGGAAAGGCCAGCCCCGCTGCACCCCGAGCGGACCTGCCCTGAAAAGCGCAGAAAGCCGCCCGGGCTCTTCCGGATCGAAGGCCTCCTTACACAAAAAGGCGGGCCCGGAGAGATGTTCTCTCCGGGCCCGCCGGGGTTGAACGCGCTATGCTGCTGACGGTTAGAACAGTCCGCTGACCTTACCGGTGACCGGATCGACATCGATGCGGCGGAAGGCCGGGTTGGAGCCCGTCCCCGGCATCAGGCTGATGGTCCCGGCGCAGGGGCACAGGAACTTGGCACCGGAGTAGATCAGCACGTCACGGATCGGCAGTCGCCACCCCTTGGGCACGCCCTTGACCACCGGGTCATGCGACAGGCTCAAGTGGGTTTTGACCATCATGGTGGCGAAGTCCGCGTATTTGGAGTCGCCTTCGAGCATCTTGGCCTTGGCCTCGGCTTCCGGCGACCAGTCGACGCCGTCGGCGCCGTAAACTTCCTTGGCGATGGTCGCCACGCGGTCGCGCAGCTTCATTTTCAGGGGGTAGAGGAAATCGAATTTATTGCCTTCCTCGCAGGCTTCGATGACCGCATCGGCAAATTCGAGCGCGCCTTCACCGCCCTTTTCCCAATGCTTGGACTCGGCGCAGCGGGCACCGGCCGCTTCGGCTGCTTTGCGCACGACCACGCACTCGGCATCCGTATCGGTATAGAAGCGGTTGATGCAGACCACGGGGTTGATGCCGGCTTTGCGGATCACGCCGATCATGTGCACCATGTTCTCGACGCCCTTTTCCACCAGCTGGAGGTTTTCCTTGGTGTACTCTTCGGGCAGGGCCTTGCCCGGGACGACCTTGGGTCCGCCGCCGTGCATCTTGAGGGCCCGGATGGTGGTGGTTAGAACCGATACGTGCGGTTTGAGACCGGAGAAGCGGCACTTCACGTTCCAGAACTTCTCGAATCCGATATCGGCGGCAAAGCCGGACTCGGTGACATGGTAGTCGAAGAGCTTCAATCCGACACGGTCGGCGATGATCGAGGACTGCCCGACGGCGATGTTGGCGAACGGACCGGCGTGCACGAAGCAGGGCTGGTATTCGGCGGTGCACATCAGGGTCGGGTTGATGGTGTTGCGCATGAAGGCGGCCATGGCGTTGCCGACTTCCAGGTCACCGGTGGTAACGGGCTTGCCGTTCTTGTCGAAGGCCACGGTGATGTTGTTCAGTCGTTCTTTGAGATCGGCCAGATCCTTGGCGACGGCCAGAATGGCCATACACTCGGAGCCCACGGCGATGCCGAACTTGGACTGCATGGTATAGCCGTCGAGCCGGCCGCCGAGGCCGATGACGATATTGCGCAGGGCCTGGGCGCAGAAGTCGATGATCCAGCCCATCTCCACCCGGGTGGGGTCGATGTCGAGGCGGCGCATGCCGGTGAGCCGGGTGAGCTGTTCGTCGTTGTAGTTGCGCTCGTGCTGCATGCGGGCGGTCATGGCCACCATCGCCAGGTTGTGGGCGTTCATGATATCGTTGATATCACCGGTGAGCCCCAGGGAGAACTCGGTCATCGGGATCAGCAGCGAGTTGCCGCCGCCGGCCGCCGTACCCTTGACGTTCATCGTGGGCCCGCCGGAGGGCTGACGCAGCGCACCGCCGACATTCTTGCCGCGCATGCCGAGACCTTCCATCAGGCCGACGGAGGTGGTGCTCTTGCCTTCACCCAGCGGGGTCGGGGTAATGGCGGTCACCTCGATGTACTTGCCGTCAGGTTTGTTTTTGAGGCGGTCGATCACCTTCAAAAAGTCAATTTTCGCCAGCCGCCCCATCGGCAGCATCTCGCTCTTGTCAAGACCGAGCTTCTGCTGCCAATCTTCCGGCGTCGGCATATTTTTTTCCGCTGCCTCAGAAATCTGCCAGTCAGCCATTTCTACCGCGTTATAAGCCATTGATCCATTCCTCCTTTAGTAGATATTTGAATCCGACGCCCCAAAGGGCAAACGCCACTGGGCTTGCCCAAAGGCAAAAAACCGCACCTGTTTCCGGCATGCTTACCACCGGCCTGGCGGCCCGACCTGGGAAGCAACCGGTTTACTGCCGATGTAAGGGTTGAGCCGCGAATGCCGGCGTTAAAAGGGATCATCAGTAGGGTTCGGAAATTCCCGGATGGGCCAATGAACGGTTTGGGAATAATTAAGCATAGGCTATTACCATTTGCTGAAAGCTTTGGCAAGGCCTTAATTGAACGACTAACCCTTGACTAGGACAAAGCGATGGTCGCGACCGCCTGGTCCCCCCAAGTCCCTCAGACATCGGTGCCTTCGGCCTGATTCAGCTGGAAGTAAAACCCCGCCTGCCGCATCAGGTGTTCATGGGTGCCGGACTCGATAATCCGCCCGTCGCGCAGAACGAGAATCCGGTCGGCGGTGCGGGCCGTGGCCAGGCGGTGCGCCACGACAATGGCGGTGCGGTTTTTCATCAGGTTGGCAAGGGCGCTCTGGATTTTCTGTTCGGTTTCGGAGTCCACGTACGAGGTGGCCTCATCCAGGATGATCAGCGACGGGTCGCGGGCAAAGGCCCTGGCGATGGAAATCAGTTGGCGCTGGCCGCTTGAAAGCGAGGCGCCGCCCTCGGAAAGAACGGTGTCGAGCCCCTGGGGCAGGCGCTCGACAATGGCCTCGCAGTGGGCCGCGGCCAACACCGCCCGCAGCGCCCCGGGGCTCAGGTCGCCGCGGCCCTGAAAAATATTGTAACGGACGGTTTCGGAAAAAAGAAAAGGGTCCTGCATGACCAGCGCCATTGCGCCGCGCAGATGGCCCGGCGGCAGGTCCCGCACATCGGCGCCATTGACCAGGATTCTACCGGCAGTAGGGGTGTAGAAGCGCACGAGCAGGTTGATCAGGGTGGTTTTGCCCGAGCCGGTGGGCCCCACCACCGCCAGGGTTTCACCGGCACTCAGGCCAAAGGAAATCCCCTGGAGCACCGGCTCGTCAGGTATGTAGCCGAAGCTGACCTGCTCCATGGCCAGCGAGCGGATCTTAAGCCGGGACGCCGCGACGGGCAGAGGGCCCGCCGCGGCCGGGGTGGCTGCGGGCGGCGCTTCACCGTCGGAATTGTCGAGAATCAGGAAGATGCGCTCCGCCGATGCCATGGCGTTCTGCAGAATGTTGAATTTATCGGCGATATCGCGCATCGGCCGGAAAAACATCCGCAGGTAGTAGATAAAGGCCACCAGCGCCCCCAGGCTGATCTGCGCGTCCAAGACCCCGCTGCCCCCATAGTAGATAACGGTGGCAACGGTCACCACCCCCAGAAATTCCACCAGCGGCATGAAGACCGCCAGAACCTGGATCTGACGCATCCCGGACAGGTAATTTTCGTGGTTGAGGCGCTCGAAGCGCTCGAAATTGCGCCGTTGATGGCCGTAGAGCTGCACCACCTTGATGCCGCCGATGGTTTCGGCGAAGCGGGTGTTGATTTCCGCCACCTGGATGCGCAGGGTGCGAAACACCTCCCGCGCCTGGCTTGCAAAGCGCCTGCCGGCAAGCCCGACCACCGGCAGGACCGCGAAGGCCGCCAGGGTCAGCTTCCAGTCGGTGGTGACCAGAACGAGGGCAATGCCCAGCAGGAGAAAGAGGTCTTTAAAAAAGAAGGCGATCACCGAGGTGAAAAGTTCGTGCATGTTCTGGACGTCGTTGGTCACCCGCGTGACCAGGCGCCCTACCGGGTTGCGGTTGAAAAAGGCCACCGGCAGCCGCTGAATATGACGGAAAAGGCGCACCCGCAGGCCGTGCATGGTCATCTGGCCGGTGTACTCCATAATGGTCTGCTGGAGAAAATTCAAACCGAAATTGAGCACAACGATGACCAGGAACAGGCCGCTCATCCAGCCCACCCCGACCAGGTCCCCACGGCGCAGCGCGAGGCGTTCGGCCCGATCCAGCCGGGGCAGATCGCTGTAGGCGATCAGCACCGACCCGCCCTCCGTCCGGAAAAACGCCGGGTGGCGGGCCACTATGGCCGCCGCCGGCGGTGCGGCCGCGTCAACCCGCAGAAAACGTCCGGCACCCCCGCTCTCCTCCTTGATTTCGACCGTGGGCACGATGTAGCGGTCGATGGTCATCTTGGTGATGTAGGGCAGGCTCAACTCCATCAGGGTGATCAGCGACACCAGCACGATGACGCCGGCCAGAAACAGCCGGTAGGGCCGGACAAAGGGGTAGAGCCGCCGCAGCAGCCGAAGGTCGTATACCTTGTCGAGGCGGTCTTCCTCGAAATGGCCATAATCGGATTGCATCTGTACCTCGCTCGCCTGGGCTGAAACGTTCAGGGACCGGTCGTTTTTAAGCGGCTCAAGTGCCCAGCGACGGCTGCCTTTCCGGGGGCGCCGCGTATTCCTGCAGACGGTAGGTGCGGGCATAATAGCCGCCCTGGCGCAGCAGTGCCGCGTGGGTGCCGCGGGCGGCAATGCGGCCGTCCGCCAAAACAACGATCTGGTCGGCAAAGCGCACGGCCGCCAGTCGATGGGAAACCACCACGACCGTGTGGCGCCCGGCCAGCTCCCGCAGGCTATGGGCGATCTTGGCCCCGGTTTGCATGTCCACCTGGCTGATCGGGTCATCCAGAATCATCACCGGCGCCGGTTTGAACAGCGCCCGGGCCAGGGCGATGCGCTGCTTCTGACCCCCGGATAAAATCACCCCCCGCTCCCCCACCCGGGTCTCAAGTCCGTGGGGCAATCCCGCCACGGTGTCCGTCAGGGCGGCCGCCTCGAGCACCCGCGCCAGGCGCTGCCCGTCGGCGGACGGGTCGCCGAAGGTGATATTTTCCCGCACGCTCCCGGCGAATATGAACGGTTCCTGGGCCATAAAGCAGACGTGGGCGCGCAGGTCCGCCAGCCGCAGGTCGCGCACGTCGCGCCCATCCAGCCGCACCTGCCCGCTGCCGGCGTCGTAAATCCGCGGGATCAGGCTGGCCAGACTGGTCTTGCCGCTGCCCTGGGGCCCGACCACGCCGAGCACCTGACCGGGGCGAACCCGCAGATCGATGTCCGCCAGAACCCCCTCCCCGGTTTCACCGTAGCCGAAGCCCACCCTGTCAAAAACGATCTCCCCCTGGACCTCGGCCAGAGCCTTGGCATCCGGGCGTTCGCGGATATCGGGGCGGGTGTCGAGGATCCTGCCGATGCGCTCTAAAGAGGCGGCGCCGCGCTGGATCAGGTTGGTGACCCAGCCCATGGCCATCATCGGCCAGGTCAGCAGCCAGAGGTAGCTGATGAAGGCCACGAAATCTCCGGGGGTGATGGTGCCGAGGATGGTCTGGCGTCCGCCCAGCAACAGCACGATCGCCAGGCTGAGGTTGGTAAAAAGCGCCATCATGGGGAAAAAAGCACCGGTGATCTTCACCAGACGGATATTTTTGCGGATATAGGCGCTGGAAATGGCCTCCAGCCGGAGGGCCTCGCTTTCCTCGCGGTTGCCGGCCTTGATGACCCGGATACCGGCCAGGCGTTCCCGCACCGCTTCGGTGAGTTCTGAAAAGGCGCCCTGGACCGCCTGATAGCGGCGGTGCATCTTACGGCTGAAAATGCGAGTGCCGAAAACGATGAATGGCATGGGGATCAACACGAAAAGGGTCAGCCGCAGGTTGATGAAGGCCATGAAACCGATGGCGGCCGTGCCCATCACCAGGGCGTCGTTGAGGGCCACCATGCCCATCCCGGTGGCCATTCGGACCTGCATGATGTCGTTGGTGGCGTGGGCCATCAGATCGCCGGTGCGGACCCGGTCGAAGTACGCCGGTGAGAGGGTCTGCAGATGGTGGAAGAGCGCGTTGCGCAGCCCCTCCTCCACCCGCCGCGAGGTGCCCAGCAGGCACTGCCGCCAGCCGTAGCGG
>JAABRJ010000358.1 GCA_011390985.1 Desulfobacteraceae bacterium | reverse complement strand
CATCGAAGCCACCGGCCGGCCGACCCTGGTCCTGGCCCCCAACAAGACTCTCGCCGCCCAGCTCTACCACGAATTCAAGCTCCTTTTTCCCGAAAACGCGGTCGAGTTTTTTGTCAGCTACTACGACTACTACCAGCCCGAGGCCTATATTCCGGCCAGCGACACTTACATCCAGAAAGACTCCTCCATCAACGAAATGATCGACAAGCTGCGCCACTCGGCCACCCGTTCGGTTCTTTCGCGGCCGGATGTCATCGTGGTGGCCAGCGTCTCCTGCATCTACGGGCTGGGCGCGCCCGAAGACTACCTCGCGATGCGTGTCGAGTTGGCCAGCGCCACCGCCCTGGACCGCGACAAGCTCCTGCGGGACCTGCACTACGAGCGCAACGACGTGGACTTTCACCGCGGGGTTTTCCGCGTGCGGGGCGACCGGGTCGAGATCTTTCCGGCCTACGAGGAGGAGCGGGCCGTTCGGATCGAATTTTTCGGTGACGAGATCGAAAGCATCGCCGAAATCGATCCCCTGCGCGGCACCGTGCAGAGACGGCTCAAGGCCGTGACCATTTTTCCGGCCAGCCATTACGTTACCGGTCAGCGGACGCTTAAAATGGCGGTTGAAACGATCCAGGCGGAATTAAAACAGCGCATCGACTTTTTCCGAGCCCAGGGCCAACTGCTCGAAGCCCAGCGGATCGAAGAACGGACCGACTTCGACCTGGAAATGATGCAGGAACTCGGCTACTGCAACGGAATCGAAAATTACTCCCGGCACCTCACCGGGCGCGCGCCCGGCCAGCCGCCGCCGACCCTGCTGGATTATTTCCCGCAAGATTTCCTGATGTTTATCGACGAAAGCCATATTTCCGTGCCCCAGCTCAACGGCATGTACCGGGGCGACCGCTCCCGCAAACAAACCCTGGTCAACTTCGGCTTCCGGCTGCCGTCGGCCCTGGACAACCGGCCGCTGCGTTTCGATGAATTTTCGGCCCGGGTGGCTCAGGTGGTCTACGTGTCCGCGACGCCTGCGGACTACGAGATGGAAAAATGCGGGGATGCCGTCGTCGAGCAGATCGTGCGGCCCACCGGGCTGATGGATCCGGAAATCGCCGTTCGCAGCGCCAAGAACCAGGTGGACGACCTCTACGGGGAAATTCTGGAGCGGGTCAGGCGCGGTGAGCGGGTCCTGGTGACGACCCTGACCAAGCGGATGGCCGAAGATCTGACCGACTACTACGTCGACCTGGGCATCCGGGTGCGCTACCTGCACGCCGACATCAATACCCTGGAGCGCATGGAGATCATCCGGGAGCTGCGTCTGGGGCTTTTTGATGTGCTGGTCGGGATCAACCTGCTGCGCGAAGGCCTGGATCTTCCCGAGGTGTCGCTGGTGGCCATTCTGGACGCGGACAAGGAGGGTTTTCTGCGTTCGGCGCGTTCGCTCATCCAGACCTGCGGTCGTGCGGCCCGCAACGTCCACGGCCGGGTCATCATGTACGCCGACCGGGTGACCCCCTCCATGCAGCAGGCCATCGACGAGACCCGCCGGCGGCGCAAGATTCAGGCGGGCTACAACCGCCGGCACCAGATCACCCCGACCACCATCCGCAAAGAGATCAGCGCGATTTTCGAATCGGTCAGCGCGTCGGACGCCGTTGCGGTCGACAGTCTGGCGGAACCGCTGGCCGAATTTGAAACCGTGGCGGATCTGGAAGACCAGATCCGGCGCCTCGAAAGCGAGATGCACGCGGCGGCGCGCAACCTGGATTTCGAGAAAGCCGCCGGTTTGCGCGATCGGGTCAAGGCCCTGCGAAGCCTGCAGGTCTTCGATCTCTGATTCGCCGGGGAGCCGGCGGCGCCTGAAAAATCGCATGAAGACCGACATCCAGCCCGACATCCAGATCGACATCCAGGCGGCGCTGCTGCAAAAGCTGGCGCGGGCGCCAGTTGAGCCCGGGGTTTACCTCATGAAAGGCTCCGATGGCGCGGTAATCTACGTCGGCAAGGCCCGCAGCCTGAAAAAACGCCTTGCCGCCTATTTCAACCGCGGGGCGCAGCCCGACATGAAAACCGGGGTGCTGGTCGGCAAAATCGCTTCGTTTGACACCATTGTGACCCGCACCGAGCAGGAAGCCCTGATCCTTGAATCCAACCTGATCAAGCGCTACCGGCCGCGCTACAACGTCATCCTCAAGGACGACAAGCGCTATCCGGCCCTGCGCCTGAACGTCGACCATCCCTATCCGACCCTCAGCATCGTGCGCAAGATCCGCAAGGACGATGCCCTCTATTTCGGCCCCTTCGCCTCGGCCGGGGCCGTCCGCCAGACCTTGAAGATCGTCAACAAAACCTTCAAGCTGCGCAAGTGCACGGACCGTGAATTCAAAACCCGCACCCGCCCCTGCCTGAACTGCCAGATGCAGGGCTGCCTGGCCCCCTGCTGCCGGGACATCGACCGGGCGAGCTACGAGGAAATGGTCAACGAGGTGATTCTTTTTCTCAAGGGCCGGGCGCCGGACCTGGTCCGCAAAGTCCGCAACGATATGGTTGCCGCCGCGCAAGCCGAGGAATTCGAGCGCGCCGCGCAGCTGCGGGACAAAATGTTCGCCCTCGAGAAAACCATCGAACGCCAGATCGCGGTAACCACGGATCTCAAGGATCGCGACGTCATTGTCGCCGCCCGCGGCGAGGACTTGTCACTGGTGACCCTGCTCATCGTGCGGGGGGGATTTTTGCAGGGGTCGCGGCATTTTGTTTTTGCCGACAGCATCGCCACCGACGTCGAACTGATCCGCGCCTTTATCGGCCAGTACTACGAGGATGCGCCGCATGTCCCGGGTGAGCTGCTGGTGGCTGAAATGCCGGATGACAGCGATCTCCTGGCG
>JAABRJ010000357.1 GCA_011390985.1 Desulfobacteraceae bacterium | reverse complement strand
TATAAAATATCTAAGCTTTTGTTGTTTTTTCAGCTACTATTCGCTGTCCAGCCCAAACTTTTTCGACACGCTCTTAAAAAACCAGGCGGCCATCCTCGAAGTGTGCACTTCAATCGCCGCACCCAACGCGCATCGACCCCGGCTGCCCTGCCCGGGTGGCCCGCGCGATCGACGCCGCACAGGAATTGGCCCCTCCGGTACCCAAGTCGCTGAAGGTGGTCAGCAGGAAGACCGGATTGACCAGGCCGGCCAGCAGCCCCGTGCGCAGGAGCCGACGTCGGCTGGGAAGGCGCGCAACCGATACCCGGGGCGTGGCCAGGGTGCCCGTGATCGCCACCGGATTGGCCAGGCT
Organism: Desulfobacteraceae bacterium; assembly: GCA_011390985.1. Lineage (GTDB taxonomy): Bacteria > Desulfobacterota > Desulfobacteria > Desulfobacterales > JAABRJ01 > JAABRJ01. Next base: position 2,533 of record JAABRJ010000357.1, on the reverse strand, counting down.
GACCAGACTCGACCGCTTGGGCCGCGGGGCGAGCACCAGGTCCAGCACTTCGGTTGCCAGATTCAGCTTTCCACTGCCTGCAACCGTGATGCGCCGGGTATCGAGAATGAAATCCGCCAACTCGGCCAGCCCCTGCTTCAATTCGATGTGCGCAACGGCGCAATTCATTTCGGTCACGTTCTGCCGCTGCCACCGGGGTGAGAGCATCGTCGGGATGAGGTCCGCCGCCCAAAGATCCAGCCCCCGTCCTGAAATCCGACCTTCTCCAGCGATCAGGGTGGCGCGCCCGGCCGCATTGCCCAGCAGCCTGCGCAGCGTGCCGCCGGCACCGGAGAGCTCGGCATGCAGATCAATCCGCCCCTCGACCAGATCCGCATACTGCGGCGTTGGCTGCAAAAGCCGGAGGTCCAACCCTTGGGCGTCGAGCCGAACCCTGACCACCGGCGGTCTGGCAGCGGCGTCGATCTCAAGCTCGCCGCCACCCCGTTCACCCGCCGCCCCGGTAACGGCAGGCGCTGCGTGAAACCGGCCGTTTTGAAGCTTCACGTTGGAGACCAAACCGGCGAACGCCCCGGTTTTCGTGACAATTCGCCCGGCCCCGACGGCGAGATCCAGGTCCGCCGCAAAAAAGAGGTCGGTGGGTATCGGGTGGTCGGGGATGACCCTTGCTGCGTCGGCCGCCGGCCCCCTGCCCACGCCCCCGTCCGACAGCGCCACGTCGTCCAGATGAAAGTCTCCGGCTTGGAGGCGGCCCTCGATTTTGGGGCGCGCGGGAGCGTCCACGACGGTCACGACCGCCTGGAAATCGCTCTTCCCGACGCGCAGGTCCTCTTCACAGCTGAAGCGCTTGCCGCGCCGGGAGACCGAGCCCTTGGCATGGAACGCACCCCGCAATGGCAGCGCAACTCCCAGCAGCGGGTCAAGACCCTTGATTTCTTTGCCGGTCAGGTCGTGCGCGAGGTCAAACTCCCGCCGCTGAAAGGGTCTCGCAACGGAACCTTCGACCCGCAACTGCAGATCCGCCGCCTGAATCACTGCACCCACGGAGAGCGGGGCGCTCGTTTTGTAAAGTTCAGCGAGCGTTCCGGCGCTGAGCCTCGCATCGAAAGGCGTCCTGTTCAGCGTCCCGGCCAATGTGGCCGAGACCGGGCGCCCCTTGCGCACGGCCACCTCGGCCTTCGATACGGTCACATCCAGCGGTCTGGACATCATCTGGCCGGAGTAGCTCACGTTCGCCGGTGTGATGTGCACGCTGACGGCCGCCGCTTCGAGCAGCGCGGAGATCGTCCGCCCCGTGCTGCGGCCATCGAAATGGACGGCGTCCACGCTGCCGATGATGATCTCGGGCAGTTCCAGCTGCCGAAACGTCTGTCCGACATCGACGCGTCCCATGGCCGCCCTGAGCCAAACGCTGGGCATGTTGCTGCGCCGGGTCACCTCCAGTTGCCCCTTTGTGTCTGCCCCGGCCACCCTGGCGCGAAACGACGCGTTGAGACTGCCGTTGGCCACGGCCAGCGTGGCCCCAGCCGCTTCGATGGGCACTGGGACGCCCGCCACGCCGTTCACGGCCAAGGTCAGATCGGCGTCAAGGGCCTCAAGCCAGTCGAGCCTGATGGGGCGATCCGGCAGGCCGGCCGGCCTCGCCTGGGCCGAGGGCATCGCGGCCGCATCCAAAAGCGCCCCCAGCATCAGGCGGTTCGCAGAGAGCTTGCCCGTCAGCAGTGGGCGGGATGAGGTGCCGTCCCAGCGCAGCGCACCTTTCAGGCGATTAGCCCCCACCCGGACCGCCAGATCCCCGAGTGCGTGGACCCCGCCGCCGCTGGTGAGCTGCGCGCTCAGATCAAACGGCGCAAGACGCGGCAGCGATACGCCCAGCAGTGCGCCCAGCCGATCGAGACGGTCGCCTGTGAGCCTGGCCGCGAGCTGCAGTCTGCTGCCATCCGGGGTGGTGACGACGGACCCGTCTCCGCTCAGCACGGCCCCGGCAGCCGATACCGTCAGTTTTAACGGCCAGTCCGTGGTGTCGCCATCACCGACCTTTTTGGGGCCGCCCTGAAAGGACACAGAGAGGGGCACCCGATTGCGCTCAGCCTCGATTGATCCAGTGACCCGACCCCCTTTGCGGGCCGAAGCGCTGCCGCGCACAATCTGAATCGTCTGCCAGGGTGCGCTGCCCTGAATCTGCCCCTGGAGATCGGTCAGGCTCACGCCGTCTTCCGCGAGCAGCGCGTGAAAGGCGAGCCGGTAGGGCCCGGCTTTGGGTGGCGCCCCGCCGAAATAACGGGTCAGGGTGTCCAGGTGTTCCCCCTGGAGGAGGGCTTCGAGCGCAACCTCAGGGCCGGCGGGCGCCGGCGTCAGCGTGCCGCGAAAGTCAATTTCGGCGTCCGCCAGCTGGAAGCGGCCCGCCATGGGCCAGGGGGTCGTCTGGGAGAAAACGTCAGGGAAGCGCTCTGAAGAAAACGTCATCGCCAGCGGCGCATCGCCGAGCTTTCCCTGCAGCGCGATATCCAGGGGGGTTTCTCGTCCGCCTGAG
>JAABRJ010000356.1 GCA_011390985.1 Desulfobacteraceae bacterium | reverse complement strand
CGCCGCGTCCGCGCAGACCACTACGGGCCACCTCGCGGATGACCTCATCCGGGCTCATGCGGGTCAGGGAGGTGTGCATCGCCTGATAGCCGCCGGCGGCGATGTAATCCTCGATGCTCTCCGGATCGATTCGGCCGCAGTTTTCCAGAACGATTTTGAGCTGGCGCTGGAAAAAAGGCGTCTCCCGCGGGCAGTGCAGGCGTGCCGGCGGGCTGCCGGCCAGCGCATCCAGAATCTCCCCGACATCGCCGGCGGCAACCCCGCGGTAGAGGGCCCCCGCCGGTTCGACGGCCACCAGGGGCCCGCCGGCGCACAGGCCCAGGCATCCGACGCCCTTGACGCGGCAGTGCTTCTCAAGGCCGCGCCGCGCGATTTCGCTCTCGAAGGCCGCGACCAGCGCGTCGCTGTGGCTGGACAGGCAGCCGGCGGCAATACAGACGTCAATGCGGTGGCGGAAGCTCTCTTCCTTTTCCCACTGGCGCTGCGCGATCGCGTTGATTTCGTCGAGCATCATGGCTTGGCCCACCCCTCTATTTTTTCCAGAACCGCCGGCAGCGTCAGGTTGCCCTGCACTGCGCCGTCAAAAACCGCCGCCGGCGCCAGACCGCACGCTCCCAGGCAGCGCGCGCTGAGCAGCGAGACGTTGCCGTCGGCGGTGGTTTCGCCCGGGGCGATGGCCAGGGCGTTTTGGACGCCTTCCAGGATCGTTGCAGCCCCGCCAATGAAACAGGCCGTTCCCAGGCAGACCACGCAGGTGTGGCGGCCCGGGGGTTTCAGGGTGAAAAAGTGGTAGAAGGTCGCCACCGCGTAAACCCGGCTGAGGGGCACGCGGAGGGAACGGGCCACGAATCTCAGCGCCTCGGGTTCGAGGTAGCCGAAGCTTTCCTGGACCGTGTGCAGGGTTTCGATCAGCGCCGTGGCGCTGAAGCCGTTCAGGCGCATGGTGCGGATCACTTTTTTCCAGCGGGGGTCTTCGTCAGGGGGGGACGGTGGGGTCCGGGGGCCTGCGGCGCTTGCGGTGAGGGGGGCCATGGGCGGTTCCTCCTCCGGGTGCGTGGTGAAACGCATGCAGTGGGCGAACGCGGGTGCTGCCAGATGGGGGAAAGACCGGCGCGGATTCCTCCAACCGGGGGGAGATGTTAATACAACCTGAACTTTATTACGTTCAAATCCAAAGCATTGTCAACGGTCGTTTGAAATGGGGGCATTTTCAGCCGTGGAATCGGGCCGCGTGAGCGATCGGTGAGGCGCGGAAATGGCAGGTTTTGATATAAAAAGTGCTTTACAGATGCCTGCCGCTGTGACCATTAAGCAATTTACCGGGATCGGCCAAATCGGGATCCCCCCGGCTTTTACATCCTGTCATGGGACCCGGCAGAAAAAGCATAGAGATGGCGACAAACGTCGGGACGGGGGTGAATTTTTTCGGCCCCCGCCCTGATGGCATAGGCCGGCTGCATCCACTATATTCGTTCAGAGGAGGTTTAAGCAATGGCGACGGACCCCTTCGCTGGTTTGACATCCCCCGCCCGCGGCCTGATCGTCGCCGGGGCGCTCGCCCTGGTGCTGGTCGTCACACGGATGGCCGCGTCTTTTCTTACGCCCCTCCTGCTGGCGGTCTTCATCGCGATCGTCGCCACCCCGGCGCTGCAGTGGATGCGGCGGCTCGGCATGCCCAAGTGGGGCGCCCTGGGCGTAATCATCTTCGTGCTGGTGGATATCGGCAGCCTGCTGGCGCTGCTGACCACGGGCGCACTGGAGGGTTTTCGGGATCGCCTGCCAACCTATCAGGAGCGCTTCCTTTTGCTGAGCGACCAGTTTGGTGCCTGGATGGAAACCCTGGGTGCCGAGGGCTCGCGCCAAGCCATCCCCGAACTTCTCGATCCGGGCAAGGTGGCCGTTGTTCTGCGCTTTCTGCTGTCAAACGCCAGCGGGTTCTTCGCCGCCGGCCTGCTGGTGCTGCTCGCCGTGGTCTTCATCCTGCTGGAAGCTGGCACGGTGCCCGCCAAGCTGCGGGCCGCGTTTCATCTAACGGAGGCCGGCGAGGCGCGCCTGAAGCGGCTGGCGAGCGCCCTCAAGCGCTACATGCTGATCAAGAGTCTGACCAGCCTGGCCACCGCGTTCTGCGTCTGGTTCTGGCTGTATGCCCTCGGCATCGACTTTGTCATGCTCTGGACCGTGCTGGCCTTCTTTCTGAACTTCGTGCCGGTGGTCGGCAACATCGTCATGATGATCCCACCGGTCCTGATCGCACTGGTGCAGACGGATTTGGAAACGACGCTGTTGGTCGCGGTCGGCTATCTAGTGATCAACACCGGTATCGGCAGTGTCCTGGAGCCACGGATCATGGGCAAAGGGCTCGGCATCTCGACGCTGGTGGTGTTCTTGGCCCTGCTCTTCTGGGGCTGGCTGTTCGGCACGGTGGGTATGTTCCTCTCGGTGCCGCTCACCATCGCCGTGGTCATCGCCTTGGACGCCAGTCCGCACACGCGCCCGCTGGCCATTCTGCTCGGCCCGGCGATCAAGGAGGCGCCCGCGACCGTCGGGGCGCCGGCAGCCGAGGGGCCGCCGGCTGAAGCCTCTCAAACGGATGGCTGAGACTCGAAAGAAGACCCGCGGGGGTCGAGCGGCCCTGGCCGCCCGCGTGAAACCAGACCGGCGCGCGCACCCCGGGGCCATGCCGCCCCAAGGGCCTGAGCGCCGTCGGGGCCCCAAGGCCGCCCCCGGTCCCAACCCGAAGCAGGCCTGGAAGCCGGGCAACCTGCTTGCGCCCATCCCGGCCGTGCTGGTGAGCTGCGGCGGCCTGAACGGCTGGAAGCCCAATCTCATCACTATCGCCTGGACCGGCAGCGTCTGCAGCGACCCGGTGATGCTGTCCATTGCGGTGC
>JAABRJ010000355.1 GCA_011390985.1 Desulfobacteraceae bacterium | reverse complement strand
CGGGCCGCGAAAAGGGGGGATGCCGCTTGCCACCGAGACGCCGGCGCCGGTCAGAGCGCTCACCCGCCGGGCGCGTTTCAGGTCGGCCACCGCACGTTGAATCAGCTCCTGCATGCGACACCTCGCTTCAGGTCAGACTTCAAAGCGCATGCCGGCGGCGACGGCCAAACACTCCAGCTGTTTCCCGGCGGCCGCGACCCGCTGGCGGCAGTCGGCCAGGATGGCATCGAGCTGCGCATCAGTGCGCTCCTGATTGTGGTGAAACAACCCGAAGCGCCGCACCCCGGCCTGCAGTGCCAGTTCCAGCGCATCGGTGTAGGCCGAATGGCCCCACTCCATCTTCTGCAGATGCTCTGCGGGTGTGTACTCCGCATCGTGCAGCAGAAGATCGGCATCCCGAACGAACTCAAGGTAGGCGCTGTAGGGCAACCCCCTGGGGTGCTTGACCTTGAGTTCATTGTCGGTCAGAAACACAAACGATTTGCCGTTTTCGGAGAACTTGTAGCCAAAACCGGAGTTGGGGTGGCTGAGGGCGATCGGGGTGATCGCGACCGAACCGGCGTCAAACCGCTTCGGGCAGGCGTCCAGGTAGGTGATTTGGGCCTTCAGATCGGAAAAGCGCAGGGGAAAATGCGGCGGCGCCATGACGCTCGAAATCATCTTGGTGACATACCGATTCGGAAACGGGCACTTGAAAATCAGCAGCTCGACGTTTTCGCAGTAGAGCGGTTTGAAAAAGGGGAACCCCATGAGGTGATCCCAGTGCGCATGGGTGAAAAGAAAGTTGAAACGCCGGCGGTTTTCGGTGAAAAGCGAGTTGCCCAGCAGGCGGATCCCGGTGCCGGCGTCGACGATCAGGATGTCATCGTCTGCGCTGCGGATTTCCAGGCAGGTGGTGTCGCCGCCGTAACGGTTAAAATCCGGGCCCGAAACGGGTATGGATCCCCGGGATCCCCAGCAGGTGATGCGCATGGTGTCCCCTACAGATGCGTAATCGGTGCGGGCTGCCCGACCAGCGGTCAGCCGATCCGGCCGTAAAAAGTCGACCAGACCCCATCGTGGTGCCACTTTTCGATAATCTCGACCGGTTTGGCGGCCAGCAGGTCCAACACCCGACGGGCCTCGCTGCGCAACAGCCCCGACAACACAAACCAGCGTTTGCGATAAAAGCCTTCGGACCGCAGCAGCACCTGCATGACGTCAAAATGGATGTTGGCGACCACCAGGTCGGCCGGCAGGCCGACAAACGCCTCGGCCCGCCCGCGCACCACCAGCACGCGCTCCGCGAGGCCGTTGAGGCGCACGTTGCGGGCCGCGGTCCGGGCGCAGAGCGGGTTGAGGTCGACTGCCAGGGTTCGCCGGGCGCCCAGGCGCGCGGCGGCCAGGGCCAACAGACCGGTGCCGGTGCCCAGATCCAGGACTGTGGCGGGCGCCTCGCGGGCATAGAGCTGTTCCAGGGCCCGCAGACAGTCCCGGGTGGTGGGGTGCGTGCCCGTTCCGAAGACCACCCCGGGGTCAAGCACGATTCCCAGGTGGTCACCCCCGGGGCGCGCCTGCCAGGGGGCAAAGACCTGCAAGCGCTCGGTCTGCAAGGAAATATCGCGCGCGCCCTGCCAGTCCGCATAGGGCATCCGGTAGCTGTCGACGAGTTCCAGCCCGGGCTGGCGCCCCAGCAGCTCGCTGATGGCATCGGACGCCGGCCGGGAAAAGAAGAGAAACGAGTAGCCGTCCTCTTCCCAGTTACCGATAAACGCCTCGCCGAAGGCCTCGTTTTCGGGCCGCAGGCACCCCTTGAGGTAGTAGATGAACAGTTCGTCGTAAGGGCTCGCACCGCATGCTGCCGAAGAAAAAGATGCCGGGTCAGTCATTTTGGGGCAGTTGATCCAGGTGCCAATCCATGGGGTCCAAGATGGTATAGCCCATGGCCGCCAGCTTCTTTTTGATCTTGACGACGTTGTTGGTCAGAAGATAGGCGAACACCGCGCGCTTGCCCTCCTCCCAGTAGCGGGCCACGAGCACGCTGCCGAAAGAGATGTTCTCCTCGGTCACGGCGTCCACGATGCGCTTGAGCTGCCCGATCTTTTCCTCCACCAGAATGCCCAGCAGGGTGCCGGGCTCGCCGATGCCGAGCACGTTGATGAACGCCCGCAGCAGGTCCCGCACCGAAATGATGCCCTTGAGGCGATGGTCTTCGTCCACCACCGGCAGCGCCCCGACCCTGTGTTGCTGGATGATCAGGAGGGCGTCCTGGATGGTGTCGGTGGGGGAAATGGTGATCAGCTTGCGGGACATGACCTCACCGACGGTCAGGCCGGCCAGCCGCTCCAGTTCCTCGGGCCGCAGGGCCTGCTTGATGAAACCCGGCGGCAGTGCGCTGCGGATGTCGCGATCGGTGATCATCCCCACTAGAATGTCGTCCTTTTCCACCACCGGCAAATGGCGTATTTGCTTGTCAACCATCATCTTCTGGGCGTCGAGAATAAGCGCTTGCGGGGAGATGGTGACGACTTTCCCGGTCATTGATCTGCTGACGAACATGGTCTCCTCCAGTCTGGTGTAGGGGTCACGGTAATAGGCAACGCCACCTGCCTGCGCCGGATCGTGGTTCGCCTGCACGGTACATCCGCCGGCGCAGATCGCGACAGGGGGCGGTGGATGTAACGCGCTGGGCGGGCAAAAAGACAGGCAAGCTGGAAATTCGTTTTTTGCCGCAGCCCCGGGTAAAGCGCCCAGCGGCGCCCCGATGCCCAGGGGCGGTGATCAGCCTATGCCGAGCAGGATCCGGACATGCCCGGCGATCAGTTCCGGCAGCCGTTTGAGATTGTATCCACCTTCCAGGATGGAGATCAGCCTGCCGCCGCAGTGATGTTCGGCCAGGTCCACGATGGTCTGCATG
>JAABRJ010000354.1 GCA_011390985.1 Desulfobacteraceae bacterium | reverse complement strand
ACGCGTGCTGGCGTGGCTGGCCGAGGCCGGCAGCGATGGCGCCGAAAGCACGGGCGGGGCGCAGACGCCCCAGCCCTAAAAAAACCCCCGGTGCCGCCTTGCCCGAGTGGCATTTGCGCCTTAGTGTCTGAAATTATCCCGAAAGAAGTCGATCCGGGCGCCAAAGCGGCTGCCTGCTTTTCCTAACGACAGTCCGGTCCCAAACCGACCGTCGTGCAAATGGAAGTCTCCAATCGCACCATAACCCAAAACAAA
>JAABRJ010000353.1 GCA_011390985.1 Desulfobacteraceae bacterium | reverse complement strand
AACTTCGCTCGCGAAGGGAGATTCGAGGCAACATCGATTTTTGTAAAAGATGTCTGGTTTTGCATCCTGCGGGAGACCCGGCGCTTTATCGGCCGTAAGTTGTCCATCGTTTATGACGCGATTTTTCGTACCATTACAATCAATCAAAGGAGTATGTCATGGCGCAACTGGTGGTAATCGAATTTCCCGACGAGGCCACCGCATTTGAGATGCGGGCGGAACTGGCCAAGATGCAAAAAGAGTATCTGATCGAAATGGATGATGTGGTGGTGGTCACCAAAAATGAGAAGGGCAAGGTCAAGCTGCATCAGGCCGTCAACCTGACCCTGACGGGCGCCGCGGGCGGCAGCTTCTGGGGCATGCTGATCGGCCTGATCTTTCTCAACCCGCTGCTGGGGGCCGCCGTGGGCGCCGGCGCCGGCGCGATCAGCGGCAAGCTGACGGACATCGGCATCAGCGACAAGTTCATGAAGGAGTTCAGCGAGGCCTTCACGCCCGGGTCCTCGGCGCTTTTCCTGTTGTTTCGCAAGGCCACCCAGGACAAGGTCCTGGATCGCCTGGAAAGCTTCAAGGGCAAGGGCAAAGTCCTGAAGACCTCCCTCAGCATGGACGACGAGGAGAAGCTGCGGAAGGTGATCGAAGGTTGAATCGCCGCAGCCTCAGGTACGAAACCCCGCACGCTGGTTTTTACGGATGCGCGACGGGGCGATAAGACCCACAACCAGCCGTCCTTCCGGTTCCGCCCCCGGGCCATGCTCCGGGGACGGCGCCGAAATCCAGGGTTCCAGAGGATGCCGGACCGCATCCGGAAGTATGATGTGTGGCCGATTCGACCGCTGGCCTGGGCGTCTCCTGGCTTCCAAAAAACGAATTTTTAACCCTTCTTGATGAGGAACCGTATGATGCCGGAAAATATGACTGAAAGTCTGCAGCCACCGAAAACCGATCGTGTTGCCAGGGCCTTTGCGCGCTATGGCTGGGGTGGTTTGTGGTCGCTGGTCCTGATGGGCGCGATCCCCGTCATCATCATGGTCTACACCTTTATTTTCTCGGACAGGCCCTCTGGCAGCCATCGCTCCGGGCTGCCCCTCGTGCAATTCTTTTCGACCGTCGGCCTGCTGCTCCTGGTTTTCATAACCTTCTGGTTCTACCGCTATACACGGATCGCCAAGCGCCTACTGGGGCCTGCGGCGCGGCCGAGCGAGGCCTCCCTGCGCAAGACCGTATGGACGGGACTGGTCGCGACGACCCTGGCGCTGCTCTTCTCGATGCTGGTATTGCTGTTCGAAGTCGGCACGCTGCTCTTCTACTTCCTTTCGGCGCCCCAGGCGGGCTTGCCCACCATCCAGACCACGGTCGACGGGTTCGCCAGCTGGGTCTCGGCGGTGGACATGATCAACCTGCTGTCGATGATCCTGACCCTTGGAGGCGAGATATTCGCCCTGATTTTCGGTCTCCTGCTTCTTTTCCGAACCCTGCAGGCATCTGAGCTGGCAAAGGCTTCTGAAACGCCATATTGAGCGCGGGGTGCCGCCCTCGGATGCGTATGGCAACGCCTGCCCGCCCGGGCCAAGGGGGCCTGGGCAAAAACCCTGACAACCGTCTTTAACCGGCCGATGGTCACGATATTTTCAGGTGGCATCAGGCCCGCCGCCGGGCTGCCGCATCTCGACCCCAGGTGCAAGCCGCCATCGAAATTCACGATCGAAGCGCTCAAAAAGGCCTGGGAGACCCTGCCGCTCCAGGACGCACCAGATTTCGAGGAGAAACAAGCGGAAGCGTTTGGCAAGGCTGATCCAAAACGCCGCCAACGTCACTCTTTTTGACAAACCATAGGGAAAGGAGGAAGCCCATGGCATCGATCGAGAAATTCTCACGCGGAACCCTGACCGCCATGGTGGTCGGGTCGATGGTCGGGGCGGGGATCTTCTCCCTTCCGGCCCGTTTCGGGGCCGCCACCGGGCCCTTCGGGGCGATCGTCGCCTGGCTCGTGGCCGGCGGCGGCATGCTGATGCTGGCCTTCGTCTTCCAGTCCCTGGCGGTGCGCAAGCCGGACCTGGACGCCGGCATCTTCGCCTATGCCCAGGCCGGTTTCGGCAATTTTCCCGGATTCGCTGCGGCCTTCGGCTTCTGGGCCGGGACCTGTTTAGGCAACACGACCTATTTTATACTGATCAAATCCACCCTCGGGGCCTTCTTCCCGATCTTCGGCGACGGCAACACCCCCGCGGCCATCATCGTCTCCTCGGTCATCCTGTGGGCCGTGCATTTCATGATCCTGCGCGGCATCAAGGAGGCGGCCTTCATCAACAAGGTGGTGACCGTCGCCAAGATCGTCCCGATCTTCGTCTTCATCGTGATCATGGCCGTGGCCTTCAAGGCCGACCTGTTCGCGTCCAGCTTCTGGGGTGGGGGCGACTACAGCGGGGCCGACATCTTCAACCAGGTGCGCGGCACCATGCTGGTGACGGTCTTCGTCTTCATCGGGATCGAGGGCGCCAGCGTCTATTCGCGCTATGCGAAGCGCCGGGAGGACGTTGGCTGGGCGACGGTGATGGGGTTCATCGGCGTTCTTTGCCTTTTGGTGCTGGTGACCCTGCTGCCCTACGCCGTGATGCAGCGCGCCGAGTTGGCGGGGCTGCGG
>JAABRJ010000352.1 GCA_011390985.1 Desulfobacteraceae bacterium | reverse complement strand
CGGGATGGTCATCATCGACTATCTCCAGCTGATGCGCGGCAGCGCGTCAGCCGAACGCCGGGACCTGGAAATCTCCGAAATCTCGCGCTCCCTCAAAGCGCTTGCCAAGGAGCTCAACGTTCCGGTGATCGCGCTATCGCAGCTCAACCGCAAACTCGAGGAGCGCGCCGACAAGCGCCCTCAGCTCTCCGATCTGCGCGAATCGGGGGCGCTCGAGCAGGATGCCGACGTGGTCGCCTTTATCTATCGCGACGAAGTCTACAACAAGGACGAGAACAACCCCAACCGCGGCAAGGCTGAGATTATCTTGGGCAAACAGCGCAACGGCCCGATCGGCACCGCGCACCTGGCGTTTCTTAACGTTTACACCCGTTTCGAAAACCTCGCGCCCGGGGATGGAAACCCGACATGAAGCGCCTTCACGGCAACACCGAAGGCCTCAAAGCCAGCGAGATCCGCCGGCTGGAAAACCTCTACCGCCGCCGGATACCGCCGGCATATGTGGTCACCAACGAACTGGCCCTGGACATGGGCCGCCTGTCGCGCGCGCTTCGCCGCCAGATCGGCATCCTGGTCGACCGCAGCGGCAAAATCGCGGCGGTCGTGGTCGGCGACCATCAGGGCCTCCTGATACCGGAAATCGCCGAATACCGGGCGGCCCCCGGCCGGCTGCGGGGGGTGCGCTGCATCCATACCCATCTGAAAAACGAACCGCTGACCCACGACGACCTGACCGACCTGGCCCTGTTGCGATTGGACCTGATGGCCGCCATCGATTTGGACCAAGCCGGTGTTCCCCGCCGGGTCTTTGTCGCCCACATCCTTCCGCAAGGCCCCCAGGGCAAGCTCTGCGAGGAGTTGCCGCCCCTGGACCCCGGAAGCCTGGAGATCGGTTGTGATCAGCTGATCCACGCCCTGGAGTCTGAACTGGCCCGGGCCTGGTCAGCCCGCGACACCGCGCCGGGCGCGGAGCGCGCCATGCTGGTGAGCGTGACCAGCGCCGCCCGCCAAACGGCCCAGGACTCACTCGATGAACTCAAGGAGCTGGCGCGTTCCAGCGGCATCGAGGTGGTCGACACGGTCCTGCAGCAGCGCACGCGGGTCGATCCGCGGTTTCTTATAGGGCGCGGCAAACTTCAGGAGCTGACCATCGCGGCCCTCCAGCAGTCCGTCACCCTGATCATCTTCGACCAGGAGCTCAACCCCTCCCAGATCCGTTCGATCACCGACCAGGTGGCACTCAAGGTCATCGATCGCACCCAGCTGATTCTCGACATCTTCGCCCAGCGCGCCCAGACCCGCGAGGGCAAACTCCAGGTGGAACTGGCGCAGCTGAGGTACCTGCTGCCGCGCCTGGCCCACAAAACCACCGCCCTTTCGCGCCTGACCGGCGGCATCGGCGGCCGCGGTCCGGGTGAGACCAAGCTCGAAATCGATCGGCGCCGGGTGCGCGAGCGCATCGGCCGCCTGGAGCGCGAGCTCGAAGCCACCCGCCGCCAGCGCCACCAGCAGAAAGCCCGGCGCAGTAAAAAGGGGCTGCCGATCATCTCCATCATCGGCTATACCAATGCCGGCAAATCGACGCTGCTCAACACCCTGACCCACAGCAGTGTGCTGGCCGAAAGCCGGCTCTTCGCGACCCTCGACCCCTCCAGCCGGCGCCTGCGCTTTCCCCGCGACCTAGAGGTGATCATCACCGACACGGTCGGATTTATCCGCGACCTGCCCGAAGATCTGCGCGTGGCCTTCCGCGCGACCCTGGAGGAGCTGGAGAGTGCGGACCTGCTGCTGCACGTCGTCGACATCAGCAACCCGCGCTACCAGCAGCAGGTCGACTCGGTGGAAAAGATCCTCGAAGAACTCGATCTGGCAACGATCCCGACCATCCGGGTGCTCAACAAAAAGGACCGCCTGGACGGCGAGGCGCTGCAGGCCTGTCTCAACCGCCTGGGAGGGGTTGCCATTGCGGCGAACCGGCGCGACACCCTGATGCCCCTGATTGAACGCATTCAGGACATCGTCGAAACCGTCACCGACCGGCGGCCGGAACCCGCTGCAGACCCGTGAGCGCCGCCGCCCCAGCCAGCCCAGCCCCCTTTTTGGCGCATCGCGGCCAGGCAAAATCAGTTGACATTCGTTCGCCATACCCGCTAAAAGAAAATCTTTATGGATCTCGGCCACATCAAGCGCATCGCTATCGCCGCCGCCTACAAGGGCGGGGAGGCCCTCCGGTCCCGATTCGGGAGGGTGACCGACATTCGCAAGAAGGGCGCCATTGACCTGGTGACGGAAGCCGATACCGCCTCCGAGCGCGTTATCATCCAGACCCTGCGGCACGCTTTCCCCGATCACGCCATTATGGCCGAGGAAAGCGGCGAAACCGCCGGCGACCGGGACTGTCTGTGGGTGATCGACCCGCTGGACGGCACCACCAACTTCGCCCACCAGGTCGGTCTTTTCGCCGTCTCGATCGCGTTCGCCCATCAGGGGCGGCTGGTTGCCGGGATTGTGTTCAACCCCCTCAGCGGGGAGCTGTTCGCCGCCGTCGACGGCCAGGGCGCAAGCCTCAACGGCCGTCCGATCCGGGTGTCGCCGGTCGCCACCCTCGGCGATAGCCTGCTGGTGACCGGGTTTCCCTACAATTTTGCCGAGTCCTTGCCCGTGCTGATGGCCCGTTTTGCCCGCTGCCTGAAGGCCAGCCAGGGGGTCCGACGCCTCGGCGCTGCCGCCCTGGACCTCTGCTACGTGGCCAGCGGGCGGTTTGAGGCCTTCTGGGAGGAGAACCTCAAACCGTGGGACACAGCCGCCGGGGTTGTGATCGCGCGGGAGGCCGGCGGCACCGTCACCGATTTTTCCAACCGGCCGTTCACGCCGGAAAAGCCCGAAATTCTGGCGTCCAACGGCTGGGTCCACCAGGCG
>JAABRJ010000351.1 GCA_011390985.1 Desulfobacteraceae bacterium | reverse complement strand
GCGGATGAGGGCCGCATTTTGCAGATAGGCATCGATCAGGCTGCGGATCTCGCGCTGGCCTTCGACGGTATAGACGGCCTCGGCCGCGCGCTGGACCGGATAGGAAACACCATTGAATTTGGTGGTGTGGCGCCGGTTCCAGAGGGCGTGCAGGCTGTGGGCGTGCCCCTCGCGGTCATAGGCGATGCAGTCGCGGGGCACCACCGTGTAGGCGCAGCGGGTGCCGGTAAAGCCGGCGGTTTTGGAGTAGCTGCGAAACTCGATGGCCACCTGGCGGGCCCCTTGAACCTCGTAAATCGAATGGGGCAGCGCCTCGTCCCGGATAAAGGCCTCGTAGGCGGCGTCAAAGAGAATCAGCGCCCGGTTTTCACGGGCGTAGGCGACCCATTCGGCCAGCTGCGAACGGGTGATGGTGGCCCCGGTGGGGTTGTTGGGGAAGCACAGGTAAATCAGATCCACCGGGGCTTCCGGCAGGGCGGGGATAAAGCCGTTGTCGGCCGTGCTCTCCAGGTAGACCAGCCCCCCGTAGCGATCGGCTTCGAAGCGCCCGCTGCGGCCGGCCATGACGTTGGTGTCCACGTAGACGGGGTAAACCGGGTCGGGGATGGCGGTGCGGACATCCGTCGCAAACAGCTCCTGGATGTTGCCGATGTCGCATTTGGCGCCGTCGCTGACGAAAATCTCATCAGGCTGGATGTCGGCTCCGCGCGCCTGGAAATCGAAGCGGGCAATTTTGTCCCGCAGGAACGGGTAGCCCTGCTCGGGTCCGTAACCCCGGAAGGTGCTGTCCGCGCCCATTTCGTCCACGGCCGCATGAAGTGCGCGGATACAGGCCGGGGGCAGTGCGCGGGTGACATCCCCGATGCCCAGCTTGATGATCCTCTGTTCGGGATGCGCCGTCTGATAGGCCGTCACCCGCTTGGCGATTTCCGAAAAAAGATAGGAGGATTGCAGCTTCAAGAAATTTTCGTTGATCCTGATCATGAAACACCTCTGGCAAAGACGTTTGCGGCAGCGCCCGGCAGACCCGCCCGTTTTTTGGCCGGGGACTATAGATGAAAGCCCGCCAGCTGTCAATCGCCGCAGATTGCGCGCGTCTGCGGGATGTGGTAGGGGGAAAACGTTCGGCATCTCGCCGCCCCACCCGTCAGAAAACAGGAGACCCCATGATTCAAACCGCCATCCCGGGTTTCGGCCAGCTGGAGATCGCCCATCTGGTATTGGACTTTAACGGCACCCTGGCAGTCGATGGTCAGCTGCTTCCCGGCGTCAAGGAACACCTCGCCGACCTCAGCCGCGAGCTGACCGTGCATGTGCTCACGGCCGACACCTTCGGCACCGCCCACAGCCAGCTCGAGGGGGTTACGTGCCGTTTTTCGGCCCTTCCCGCGGGTGACCAGGACCTGGGCAAAGACCGCTATGTGCAGCAGCTGGGTGCGGCCCAAACCGCTTGCATCGGCAACGGCCGCAACGACCGTCGCATGCTGCGGTCCGCCGCCCTTGGGATCGCCGTCATCCTCGCGGAAGGTGCGGCAGTTGAAACCCTGTTGGCCGCCGATATCGTCTGCACCGATATCCGCGATGCCCTGGCCCTTCTGACCCACCCGCTGCGACTGACCGCCACCCTGCGATCCTGAGATGCCAAAAACCGTATCCGCCGCAATCACGCCTGGTCGGCCCGGGCCGTTCTTTTTCTTTCGACCCCTACCCCCCGATCGAACACATCTGGCCGTTTACGCGGTTGGGGTGATCTGCGGCGACGCAGTGATCCATCGGCTTGTGGCGGACGGCGGCCAGGAAGATCGCAGCCAGTTCCTGGTCGCTGCATCCCCGCCGCAGGGCGGTTTTGACGTCCTCGTGATGGTCGGCGAGCAGGCAGGGGCGCAGCTGCCCGCTGGCGGTAAGGCGCAGGCGATTGCAGTGGCGGCAGAAATGGTGGCTGAGAGCGCTGATAAAACCAATTTCGCCGGGGGCGCCGGCCAAGCGGAAGCGCCGCGCCGGGCCATCCAGGACGCCCTGGGGAACGGGCTCCAGAGGACCCAGCGCGCCGATGCGGCGTTTGATTTCCGCCGTCAACAGCAGCTGGTCGGTGTTCAGGCGGGACTTGCCGATGGGCATAAACTCGATAAAACGGATGTGGAAGGGATAGGACAGCGACAGGCGCGCCAGGTCCAGCAATTCGTCGTCATTGACGCCGATCAGGGCCACGGCGTTGATCTTGATGGGCGCGAAACCGGCTTCGAGCGCCAGCTTGATGCCCTTCCAGACGGTGTCAAACTGATCAGCCCCCGTTATCCGGCAGTATTTTTCACGGCTCAGGGTGTCAAGGCTGATGTTGAGCCGCCGGACACCGGCCTGCCACAGGCGTTCGATGTTCGGCTCGAGCAGCACGCCGTTGGTGGTCAGCGACACGTCCTCCACCCCTGCCATGCGGTTGAGTTCCGACAGAAAATCGTAAACCCCCTGACGGACCAGCGGTTCGCCGCCGGTCACACGCACCTTGGTAATCCCCATCCCCACGCCCACCCGGATCACCCGCAGGATCTCCTCGTAGCGCAGGATTTCGAGGTGCGAGAGCTTGGGGATCCCGTCCGGCGGCACGCAGTAAATGCAGCGCAGGTTGCAGCGATCGGTGATCGACACCCGCAGGTA
>JAABRJ010000350.1 GCA_011390985.1 Desulfobacteraceae bacterium | reverse complement strand
GCGGTTGTAAGGGTCGACAAGTTGCATGGTACTCAAAGGGGGTCGCTTCCTTTCTCGCCGGGCATCGGAGGGCCGCGCCGCTTTCAGAGGTCGCCAGGTGCCGGGAGTCCGGCCAGACAGCAGGGCATGGGGCCCCCTGCCGGCGCTGCCGGGATGCCGGTGCGCCGCGCGGGCGGTTTTGAATGTCAGGCGCGTGCCCTCGGACACTGGCGCTGGAAATCGGCCCCCCAGGAAAACGTGCTGTCATGGGATTGCCCCCGTTGTGATCAGAAGCGGGTCAG
>JAABRJ010000349.1 GCA_011390985.1 Desulfobacteraceae bacterium | reverse complement strand
GACGATCCGGCCGGGGGGCACCGGGATCAACTGGAGAATGGCGTGCGCGGTGACGCTCTTGCCGCAGCCCGATTCGCCCACGAGCCCCAGGGTCTGGCCCGGCGCGATGGCCAGGCTGAGATCGTCGACGGCCTTGGCGACCTTGCCGCGGACGAAGAAATGGGTTTGAAGGTGCCGGATTTCCAGGAGGTTTGGTGGCGCCATGGTCAGTCTCGCAGGCGGGGGTCGAGCGCATCCCGCAGACCGTCGCCGAAAAGGTTGAAACCCAGCACGGCCAGCAGGATCGCGATCCCCGGAAAGATCATGACCCACGAGGCCTGCAGGATCAGGGCGCGGCTGTTGGCGATCATGGCCCCCCATTCCGGTGTCGGCGGCTGGCCGCTCAGGCCCAGAAAGCTCAGGGCGGCGGCGTCCAGGATGGCCGAGGCGAAGCTCAGCGTGGTCTGGACGATCAGAGGCCCCAGGCAGTTGGGCAGAATCGCGGTCAGGATGATCCGCCAGTCCCTGGCGCCCACGGCGCGCGCGGCGGTCACGTAGTCTTTGGCGCACTCCTCCAGGGTCCTGCCGCGCACGATGCGGGCAAAGCGCGGGACGTAGGTGATGCCGATGGCGATCATGGCGTTGCGCAGGCTGGGTCCCAGGCAGGCCACCACCACGATGGGCAGCAGGATGTAGGGAAAGGCCAGGATGATGTCCATGACGCGTATGATCACCCCGTCCCGAAAACCCCTGTAAAAGCCGGCGACCGCGCCGAGCAGGGTGCCCACCACAAAGGCCAGCCCCACGCTGGAGGCCGCCACCAGCAGCGAGACGCGCGCTCCGAAGATCAGGCGCGAGAGAATGTCGCGGCCCAGGTCGTCGGTGCCGAGGATGTTTTTCCAGGCGCCGCCGGCGTGCCACACCGGCGGCTTGAGCCGGTCGTGGAGGGAGGTCGCGACGGGGTTGTGGGGGCTCAGGAGCGGTGCGAGGAGCGCCGTCAAAAGGAAGACGATGACGATCACCATCCCGGCCACGGCGGTCTTGTTGCGCCACAGCTGCTGCAGCTGGTCGCGCAGGGGGTGGCGGTTGTCGCTTGCATTCAGAGGTGTGTGGGCGGTCATGGCATCCGGGGGCTTATTTGACGCTGAGGTGCGGGTTGATGACGGCGCAGAGCACATCGACCATCAGCTTGATGACCACGAAAATGGCGGCCATCAAGAGCGCGCCGCCCTGGATGACCATGTAGTCGCGCTGCATCACGGCGTCATACATCCACTTGCCCACGCCGGGCCAGGCGAAGATCGTTTCGGTCAGGATGGCGCCGCCCAGCAGCACCCCGAACTGTAGCCCGATGGTGGTCACCACCGGGCTCAGGGCGTTGCGGAAGGCGTGCTTGAAGGTCACCGTGAATCCCGAGAGCCCTTTGGCCTTGGCGGTCTTGATGTAGTCCTGGCGCAGGACCGCCAGCATGCTGGAGCGCGTCATGCGGGCGACGATGGCCGTCGGGATGGTGCTCAGGGTGACGGCCGGCATGATGATGTGCCAGAGGGCGTCCCGCAGGGCGGCCCAGTTCTGGGTCAGGACGGCATCCAGGGTGTGGAAGTTGGTGATGGTCCGCAGCTCGATGCCGATGCTGAGCCGGCCGGAAAGCGGCAGCCAGCCCAGCTCCAGGGAGAAGATCAGCATGAAGACCAGGCCCAGCCAGAAAATCGGCAGGCTGACCCCCACCAGGGCGCCGACCCTGCTGAGGTAGTCGAAAACCGAGGACTGCCGGGTGGCCGAGACGATCCCGAAAAGGATGCCGAAAAAACAGCTGATCGCAAGCGCCGCGATCGACAGCTCGATGGTGGCCGGAAAGCGCTCCTTGACCTCGTGCCACACCTTCTGGCGGGTCCAGATGGTCTCTCCCAGGTCGCCTTTCAGCAACCGCTTGAGGAACATGCCGTACTGCACGTGCAGGGGGTTGTCGAGGCCCAGATGGTCGCGGATCCCCTGCAGGGCGCTGCCGCTGGCGCGCTCGCCGGGGGGCAGGTGCAGCATCAGAAACACCAGCACCGAAACCCCCAGCAGGGTGGGGATCAGAATCAGGATCCGGCGGGTGATATAGGCGAGCATGGGTTACCGTCGCGTCGATGGCAGAGCAAAAGATCCAGTCCCGGCGTTGCGCTTCTCCCCGCAATCGCTGCGGCGTAGCGCTGTGCGCCTCGCGCTGCTCGGATCGCGCTCCTTGGCCCCGTCGGGTTGGACCTTTTTCCCGCTCGCAACGCGTAAACTATTTTTCCTAATCGATCGTCCTTATTTTGTCAAAAGGTTTTGACTTTCTTGAGAAAGTCTTCCAGGATCGCAAAAAGCCCCAGGACGCCCCGGATGTCTGCGTGCCCGGCGCCGATGCGGGTGCCGGGGCTGAGGTCGAGGGGGCGCGCCCGGCCGTGCTTGGATGCGCCTTGACCGACCGCGTTGGTTTCGCTATAGAATCGAAAAACCGAGATTTCCAGATGGAGGACGGCATGGCAGTCATCACCATTTCGAGGCAGTTCGGGGCGGGGGGCAGAACCATCGGCCAGATGGTCGCCAAATCACTCGGATACACCTTCGTGGGCGACGAGATCGTCGAGATGATTGCCGCCAAAGCCAAGGTCTCCAAAAACTGGGTCGCCTCGATGGAAAAAGAGGCGGGCGGCAAGTGGCTGCGGTTCACCTCGACCCTGGTTTCCAAGGGTCTGGTGGACCGGGTGCTGGGCGGTGAGCGGGGCGATATCGACGAAAAGGTTTACGTGGACCTGCTCCACCAGGTCTTGAACCGGCTTGCCGACGAGGGCGATGCCGTGATCCTCGGTCGGGGGGGGCAGTATATTCTGAAAGACCGACCGAACGTCTTTCACTTGCTGCTGATCGACCAGATCGAAAACCGCATCAAGTTTCTGCAGGCCCGCTACGACATGAGCCTGCCTTTGGCCACAAAAGCGGTCCAGAATGAGGACCGTC
>JAABRJ010000348.1 GCA_011390985.1 Desulfobacteraceae bacterium | reverse complement strand
GGTTCTTGAACCCGTCAGCGGAGGTCTTCGGCAAAGCGCTTGACGGCAACCCACCATCCCGCTAACGGGGTTGGCCCTTCGCCCAGGCCGGTCCGGAGGCCCCACGTGAGCGCCGACAGCTTTCAAAGCACCTTCAAAACCTTTTTCAGCGGCCGCATGCTGGTGGCCTTCATGATGGGGCTGGCTTCCGGTCTGCCGCTGCTGTTGACGATTTCGGTGCTTCAGGCCTGGATGAAGGACGAGGGGGTTGACTTGGCCGTCATCGGATTGATGGCCCTGGTGGGTCTGCCCTATACCCTCAAGTTTCTGTGGGCGCCCATCCTGGATCGCTTCAGCCTGCCGCGGCTGGGGCGCCGGCGCGGCTGGCTGCTGGTGTTCCAGGCGGCGCTGATCGTCGCCATCGCCGGCCTCGGCCTGACCGACCCGCGCCGCAATCCAGCCGGGGTGGCCCTGGTGGCCTTTCTGGTTACCTTTCTGAGCGCCTCCCAGGACATCGTCATCGACGCCTACCGCCGCGAGGACCTGCCCGACCGTGAACTGGGGCTGGGGTCCTCGCTTTACATCAACGGCTACCGCGTGGGAATGCTGGTGGCCTCCGGTGGCGGACTGATACTGGCCGAGTTTATCCCCTTCTCCCTGGTCTATGCCATCATGGCGGCCTGCCTGCTGCCGGGGGTGGTCACGACCGTGCTGGCGCCCGAGCCCCGGGCGGCGGCCGGGGCTCCCCGGAGCCTGCGGGAAGCCGTGGTGGCCCCGCTGGCGGAGTATTTCCGGCGTCCGGAGGCCGTCTGGATCCTGGCGTTCATCCTGCTTTACAAGATCGGGGACACCATGGCCAGCGCCATGTCGATCCCCTTTTACCTGGACATCGGGTTTGCCAAGGCCGAAATCGGGGCGGTGGTCAAGCTTTTCGGGTTTTGGGCAACCGTCGCCGGCACCCTTGTCGGCGGCCTGCTGATGCTGCGCCTGGGCATTCATCGCAGTCTGTGGCTCTTCGGTGTCCTCCAGGCGCTTTCGACCGCCTGTTTCGCCCTGCTGGCGCAGATCGGCCACAGCCTGCCGGCGCTTTCGGGTGTCATCGCCTTTGAAAACCTCAGCGGCGGCATGGGCACCGCCGCCTATGCGGCCTTTATGGCCAGTATCACCAACAAACGTTTCACTGCCACCCAGTACGCCCTGTTGACGAGCCTGATGGGCGTTCCGCGGGTATTGGCCGCAGCCCCCACCGGGTTTCTGGCGCAGCGGGTCGGTTGGGAGTTGTTTTTCATTTTCTGCACCCTTGTCGCGCTTCCGGGGCTGCTGCTGTTGCGGCGGTTTTCCGCCTGGAAAACCGCCTGAAGGCGTCCCCACGCGGGCGGCTGTGAGGTCTTGGGGCGGAATCGCCGCGCTTGCGCCTCTGACGCCGCAGGCAACGCCGCCGAGGTCAGGCAGTCCGCAGCCAGGGGCGGCCGGTTTTACCGCGATCACGGCTTATGAGGATCCCGATGAACACCAGGGCCGAGGCGGCGAGCTGGGGCGGGTTGAAGGTTTCCCCGAGCACCAGCCAACCGAGGAAGATCGAGAAAACCGGAATCAGGTTGACAAAGGCCGAAGCCTGGCTGGCGGGGATCCGGCTGGCACCGAAGTTATAGAGCCCGTAAGCGCCGAGGGTGATAAAAACGCCGAGGTAAACGACGGCGAAGGCCGACAGGGGCTCGAAGCTGGTGGGCAGCTCGGTGCTCGGCAGAAAAAGCAGCGGCAGGTAGAACAGACCGCCCACCACCGCCTGCATGCCCGTGATGAAGAGCGGCGAAAGCCGGGCCGCCAGATACTTCATGGTCACCATGTAGCCGGTGGCGCAGACCATGGCGAGAAATTCGAAGAAGTTGCCCAGCGCCGGGTTGGGCGCGTCGGCCGTGGCGTCGCCCTCGAGGCTCAACCAGCATGCGCCCGCGATCGCCACGAGGAACCCGGCAATCGTTTGGCGGCTGATCTTCTCCTTTAGAAAAAAGCCCGCGGCGACGGCCACCAGCAGGGGCAGGATGGCCGTGATCAGGCCGGCCTGGGAGGCGGTGGTGTTTTGCAGGGCCTTGGCCTCGAAAATAAAGTAGAGACACGGTTCGCAGAGGCACATGAACAGGATGAACTTCAAATCGCCCCGGCGCAGGCGGGTCCTGCCCATACGCCGGATCAGAAACCCGAAGCAGAGCGTGGCGACGGCCATGCGGCCGAAAATGACCACCATCGGGTCATAGTGTCGAAAGGCGATTTTAAGGGCGATAAAGGAACTGGCCCACAGCAGCACGGCCAGCACGATGGCTGCAACCGGCGCCCAGGCGCGCTGTAAGGATAACACGGACGTCTCCCCGTAACGCTTCGGGTGGGGTGTGTTTTGGTCTGGGGCCCTCAAACCGAACCCCTGACAGCCAGGCAAGTGCCGGGACGATGCAGGCGGCTAAATTCATGCTTTTGCCGATGGCAATGCGCCCCAACGCGTCATCACGGCCCTGGCCTCGCGTCTTGCAGCAGCCTGATAACACTTTTGCCGGCGGTTGAGAATGAAAAATCAAAAGGAAATCGGCGCCCTTCGGGCGCGTCGCCCCTGGTTGGCGCTGCTGGCAGCCACCCTGTTGGCCTTGGCGCCGGCCGGCTGCGGGTTTAATCACTGGATAGCCGCTGAAAACACCGGCTGCAAGGTCTTCGACAGCCAACCGATGGCCGGCCAGCGCTTTCAGTGGGAAGGCGCCTGCCAGGGGGGGCATGCCGACGGCTGGGGCATCCTGCAGGTCTTTCAGGACGGCGTCCTGCTGTTCCGGATCGAGGGCAGCATGAACCAGGGCCGGC
Organism: Desulfobacteraceae bacterium; assembly: GCA_011390985.1. Lineage (GTDB taxonomy): Bacteria > Desulfobacterota > Desulfobacteria > Desulfobacterales > JAABRJ01 > JAABRJ01. Next base: position 151 of record JAABRJ010000348.1, on the reverse strand, counting down.
TGGATGGCGGCGTGCGCTTCGGGATCTACCGCGAGGGCCAACTGGTCAGCGAATACGATGAAAAATGGGTCCAGGGCCAGCGCCGCGAGCGGGTTCGCAACCTCACCCTGGAGAGCCAGTTGGCCGGAATCGATGATGCCCGCCGCTACCT
>JAABRJ010000347.1 GCA_011390985.1 Desulfobacteraceae bacterium | reverse complement strand
CGAAAAACGGGCGCTCCCGGTGAACCGCATAAAAGCCCTGCGCCTGGCGTTTGCTCATGTGGATCATTTTGATGGCCACAATTCTGATGCCGCTGGCCTCGAAGCGCTTGATGACATCGCCAATGACCCCCCGCTGGACGCCGTCGGGTTTGATGATCGATAAGGTTCTTTGCATGGGTAGGGGTTTCCTTTCGCTGCGTTCAAAATTTTGGGGGTGGCGGCGTTCATAAGGCCGCCTGACACTGCGCGGACCGGGTGCCGCCCATCGAGCAAACCGGGATGTCCGTGCCGCCGTCAAAGTTGGGGCTGAAATAACAGAAGCCCCGGTCCAAGTCAACACGCGCCGAGGCGCTCCGCCCTGGTCGCAAGGGCGCAGACGGCGGGCTTTAGGGCGATCGAATCGCATAATTGTATTGACGAACCCGGAGGCGCTAGACTACATACCCCCATTTGGTATCCGGCCGGCAGCGGCAGGCGGATTTGAGGGCCGCTGCCCCGGCAGAAACCCGCGGCCGACCCGCTCCGCGGCGGGCAGTGTAACCCCCCAGCAAAGAATTTTGACATGATCCAGCTAATCAGAGGTTTCAAGGACATTCTGCCCGGCGAGGTGGAGCTCTGGCAGCACATCGAGAAAACGGCCGCCACCCTTTTTGAAGAATTCGGTTTTTCCGAGATCCGCATTCCCATCATGGAGAAAACCGAACTGTTCGCCCGCAGCATCGGCGAAGACACCGACATCGTCGAAAAAGAGATGTACACCTTCCCCGACCGCAAGGGCGACCTCTTGACTCTCCGTCCGGAGGCGACCGCCTCGGTGGTGCGCGCCTACATCCAGCACCGGCTTTACGCCCAGGACCCCGTGCGCAAGTTCTACACCATCGGCCCCATGTTTCGCCGCGAGCGGCCCCAGAAGGGGCGCTACCGGCAGTTTTATCAGATCAACGCCGAGATCTTCGGGGTGGCCTCGCCGCTGGTGGATGCCGAGCTGATTTTTCTGCTGGTGACCCTCTGTGAGCGCCTCAAGGTGACCGACGTCGCGGCCCACATCAACTCCCTGGGCTGCCCGGCCTGTCGACCTGACTTTAAACAGGCGCTGAGCGTCTTTCTGGCGGGCAAGACCGCGCTTCTCTGCAGCGACTGCGACCGGCGCCGCGACCGCAACCCCCTGCGGGTGCTGGACTGCAAGGTGCCCGCCTGCCGTGAGGCGATGATCGACGCCCCGTCGCTGCACGACTACCTGTGTGCCGCCTGCCGCGCGCACTTCGAGACGGTCAAGGCCACCCTCGACCGTCTCGGGGTGGCCTACCGCGTGGACAAGCGGCTGGTGCGTGGGCTGGATTATTATACCCGCACGACCTTCGAAATTCAGACCGGCGCCCTCGGCGCCCAGAGCGCGGTGGCCGGCGGCGGCCGTTACGACGGATTGGTCCAGGCGCTTGGGGGTCCCGACCAGCCGGCCATCGGGTTTGCCATCGGTTTCGACCGCCTGGTGGAAATCGTCGGCCTGAACCCCGCCGATTTAGTTCGGCCCCCGGACCTGTTCATGGCCGCATTGGGCGAGAAAAGCCAGCAGATGGCCTTTGACTGGATGTGCGCCCTGGGCCGCCAGGGGGTGCGGGCGGAGATCGACTACGGCGACCGCAGCCTCAAAAGCCAGATGAAGCGTGCCGACAAACTGAGCGCGCGCTACGTGCTGATCATCGGCGAGCAGGAAGCCGCCCAGGGCAAGGCCACCCTGCGCAACATGGCCACCCGCGACCAGTTGGAAATCCCCCTGGAGCGCCTGGTGGAAGCCGTTCGTGAAACGATTCAGCCCTGAACCGGTTTTGCCGGGGGCCTGCAGTTCGCCTGAAAGGAGTCAATCCAGTGTCAGATAAATTGGGAGATATGCGAAGGACCCACCACTGCAACCAGCTGACGGGCGCGGATATCGGCCGCGAGGTAGTGCTCATGGGCTGGGTCCAGCGCCGGCGCGACCACGGCGGGGTTATTTTTGTGGACCTGCGCGACCGCGAGGGACTTGCCCAGGTGGTTTTCAACCCTGAAATCGACCCGCAGGTGCACGCCAAAGCCCACGGGATTCGCAACGAGTTCGTCCTCGGGGTGCGCGGCCGGGTGGACAAGCGGCCGGTGGGGATGACGAACCCCAACCTGAAAACCGGTGAGATCGAGATCACCGTGGCGGAACTCAAAATCCTCAACGAGGCCGAGACGCCGCCCTTTATGATCGAGGACAAGATCGACGTCGCGGAAAACATCCGCCTCAAGCACCGCTACCTGGATCTGCGGCGCCCGGTCCTTCAGCAGAGTATCATCACCCGCCACCGGGCCGCGGTTTCGGTACGGGAATATCTGAACGGGTTAGGGTTTCTGGACATTGAAACGCCGGTGCTGACCCGCAGCACCCCCGAAGGTGCGCGCGACTACCTGGTGCCCAGCCGCGTCAACCCCGGCAAGTTTTACGCCCTGCCGCAGTCGCCGCAGCTTTTCAAGCAGCTGCTGATGGTTTCCGGCTTCGACCGCTACTACCAGATCGTGCGCTGCTTCCGCGACGAGGACCTGCGCGCCGACCGGCAGCCGGAGTTCACCCAGATCGATGTGGAGATGTCCTTTGTCGGCGAGGAAGACGTCATGGCCATGGCCGAAGGCATGATGGCCAAGCTCTTTCGCGACGTCCTGGGGCGCGCGCTGTCGCTGCCCTTTGCGCGTCTGCCCTACAGCGAGGCCATCGACCGCTACGGGCTGGACAAGCCGGACACCCGTTTCGGTCTGGAGCTGAAGGACGTCTCCGACCTCGTGGCGGCCTCCGGTTTCAAGGTGTTTGCGGACGTCGTCAAGGCCGGCGGCATCGTCAAGGCGCTTAACGCCAAGGGCTGCATCGATTTTTCGCGCAAGGAGATCGACGACCTGACCGCCTTTGTCGCCGTTTACCGCGCCAAGGGCCTGGCCTGGATCAAGGTTCGCGAGGATGCCTGG
>JAABRJ010000346.1 GCA_011390985.1 Desulfobacteraceae bacterium | reverse complement strand
GCCAGACGTCCACCCCGTGCACCATGTACTGGGCGAACTGTTCGTCGTAGTCTTCCACAAAGGCGATCCGCCCTCCCATCGCAGGGTCCCGGGAGGCATTGAAGACCCGCTGCAGCAGGCGCTTGCCCGGTTCGTCGGCCGGGTGGGCCTTGCCGGCGAAGATGATCTGGATAGGGTGTTTTTCCGATGTCAGCAGCGCCTCCAGCCGGTTGGCATCCTGCAGCAGGAGATTGGCGCGCTTGTAGGTGGCAAAGCGGCGCGCGAAACCGATGGTCAGAATCCCCGGATCCAAGATGGATTCCGCTTCGCGGATGACCGCGAGGGGGGCGTTGCGCCGCCGGTGCTGCTTGATCACCAGTTCCCGGCAGGTGCGGACCAGCCGCGTGCGGCTCATCTCGTGGGTGCGCCAGAGCTCCTCATCGAAAATTTCGTCGATCCGGTTGATGTTGGCCGGGTTGCGCGGCGGGACGCTCCAGTCCGGGCCGAGGTAGCGGTCAAAGAGGGTTGAAATCCCCGAGGACAGCCATGTGGGGACGTGCACCCCGTTGGTGATGTGGGTGATCGGGATCTCGTCCTCGGGACGGTCGGGCCAGATGGGGGCCCACATGCGGCGTGCAACCTGGCCGTGCAGATGGCTGACCCCGTTGCAGTACTGGGACATGCGGATCGCCAGGACAAACATCGACAGCGGCGCGTTCGACCCCGTGCCGGCGGCCTGACCCCAGGCCAGTACCTGGTCTTCGGGTATTCCCAGGCGTTGGGCGAGGGGGCGGAGCACCGGCCGCACCATTTCGGCCGGAAATTCGTCGTGCCCGGCCGCCACGGGGGTGTGGGTGGTGAAAACCGTGGTGCGCGGCACGATTTCAAGGGCTGTCTTGAGGTCCACCCCGCAGCGGGATATGGTCTGGATCAGGCGCTCGACACCGGCAAAGGCGCTGTGGCCTTCATTCATGTGGCAGACCGCGGGCGTGATTCCCATGAACGCCAGGGCCTGCATGCCGCCGATGCCCAGGAGGGCCTCCTGGGCCAGGCGGATCCTGCCGTCTCCCGGGTAAAGCCGGGCGGTCAGGTCGCGGACCTCGGGCGTGTTTTCCGGCAGGTTGGTGTCCAGCAGGTAGAGCGGGATGCGGCCGATCATCACCTGCCAGACGGTGGCGAGAATTTCGCCGTCGGGGCCGGCCACCGACAGCCGGATATTCTCGCCGTTGACCTTGGCGTGCCGGAGCGGGACGGTGTAGAGATCGGTCTCCGGGTAGGCCTCCTGCTGCCAGCCGTTCTGATCCAGATATTGGTGGAAATATCCCTGGCGGTAGAGCAGCCCGATCCCCACCAGCGGCAGGGCCGTGGCCGAGGCCGCCTTGAGGTGATCACCGGCCAGGATGCCGAGACCGCCCGAATACAGGGGGAGGCTCTCGTGGATGCCGAACTCCATGGAGAAATAGGCGACACCGTTTTTCGGACTCAGGGGTGAACTGGAAAAATCGACAGGGGCCAGCACGCGTTTTTCAAACCGGCTTCTGACCTGGTTGAGGTGGGCCAGAAAACTGTTGTCGTCGGCCAGGTCTTCCAGCCGCTTCTGGGAGACGTTGGTCAGGAAGACCAGCGGGTTTGCGCCGGATCCGGCCCAGAGGCGCGGGTCGATGCGCCGAAAGAGGTCCATCGCATCGCGCTGCCAGCTCCACCAGTAATTGTGGGAGAGGATTTCAAGAAAATCGAGCGCCGGGGGGATGGTCGGGTAAACTTGAAAGGTCTTAAAATGCCCCATAATGGTTCCTTATATCGCATCGCTATGTTTCGGCAGCACCCTCCGGCCGTAAGCGGTCGGGAGGTGGTCAGGGATTAGGCGGCATCCGGCGGGCCGGGTGTCCCCTGGCGGCCGGGTCCGCCAGCCGTGCGGGCGGATTGCCGGGTCGCCGGCCGCGATGGGGCCACTAATAATCGCTTGCCGCCAAAAGGTCAAGCCTGGAAGCGCTTCAGGCGCGGAGCTTGCACCAGACCCGCAGCAGTTCGCTGACGCCCCAGGCCTGGGCGTCGCAGCCCCGCTGGGGGTGGGGGGCATCGCCATCCACAATCTCGGGCATTTGGGCGCAGCACCCGCGGTTCAGCAGGCGGGTGCTGCTGCCCAGCCAGGCCAGGGCGGTGGCATGTCCCGGCTTTCCGTAGGTCAGGGCCCAGGCCTCGCAGAAGCTCGGGAAAACCCAGGTCCAGGCCGTGCCGTTGTGGTAGGCGGGTTTGCGGCGGGTGTCTTCATCCCCGAGGTAGCGTCCCTGATAAGGGTTTTGGGGGTCGTTGAGTAGCCGGTCGTGGTGCAGAATCTTGTGCGGGCGGGAAACCGGCCGGTCCGCCAGACTGCGGATGGCCCCCGGGACCAGCAGCGTTTCGCAGGCCGTCAGCACCCGGCGGCAGGCGTCGGGCGCACTGAGGGCGCCCAGGGTCAGGGCAAAAAGCTGGTTGGGTCGCAGCGCGTCGTCAACTTCGGCCCGCTGCGGCGGTGTGCCGGGTTCGGCGTGCAGGCAATCGGCCAGATAGCCGTGCTGTTCCAGCCAGAAATGGCGCTGCAGGCTGCGGCGGACGCGCGCCGCGGTTTTTTGCCAGGGGCCGCCGGCATTCTCGGGGTCGATGCGGTTTAAAGCAGCCAGGGCGGCGCACCACAGGGCCTGGATTTCAACGGGATACCCGGCCCGCAGGGTCCCGGCCGGAAAATTGGTGTCCATCCAGGTGAAGTGACCGGGGCTGTATAGCAGACCGGATTCGCCGTCCATCCGGACGCCGTTGGGGGTCCCGGCCATCAGGGCGGCGCCCAGGGACAGCAGCACCTCCCGCAGACTGCGGCCGCCGCAGTCGGTTTCGAGAAACCGCCGGTTTCTTTGTTTGCGGAGCAGGTCGTCGCAGGCCACCACAAACCACAGCGGCGCGTCGGAGGTGTCGCGGTTGCCGGCGTCTTGGCCGCGAATCATGTTGGGCAGGGTGCCGTTTTCGGCAAACTGCCCGAACTGCTTCAGAACGGCCGCCGCCGGGGCGGTTTTGCCGGCTGCAATCAGCCCGCGGACGACGATCAGGGCGTCGCGGCCCCAGTCCAGAAACCAGGGATAGCCTGCAATCACGGAACAGAGAGCCCCGCGCTTGACGAGGTAGTGGTCCAGGGCGCTCGCAAGGGCCTCGGCCAGCGGCCAGCGCAGCGGCAGGTCCTCCGGCGGCGGCAACACCGCCGCTGTGGGCAGCGCGGATGACCGCGTCTCGGCCTCGGCCGTCAGTTCAACCCGGTCGCCGCCGGCCAGAAAGCAGGAAAAATAGCCGGGGCTGAAAAGGTCCGAGTCCGGGTCGAGGCCGCGGGTGGCTTCCAGCCCGCGATGAACCATATAGGTCCATTCGGGTGCGACCGTGAAGCGCCCCCCGCGCAGCTGGAGCGCTAAAGCGTGGTCCCCGGCGGGCGCGAAACGAAACCCGTCGGCAGCAGGCTGCACGGCCGCCGCGAAGGTTTTCTCGGGGCCGGTATAGGCCTTGGTGGTGTCGTGAAAATTGCGGTCTTCGATGTCCGGCCGCAGGATGAGCTCCACCGGGCGGTGGTCGTCCAGGCGGGCCGCCTTGCCCTCGGCGGGCAGGCGCTGGAAGCGGAGCTGCACGCGGTTTTGCAGGGGGGCCATCTCCAGGGTCAGCGCCAGAAAAACGTGCTGGCCCTGGCCCGTGGGGACGTGAAAGTGCCATGTGCCCCGGGAGGGGGCGTCCAGGCGGAACTGGTGCAGACAATCGAAGCACAGCGCCTGGGAGTAGCCCTGGTAGACCAGCCAGCCCCGGCAGCGGGTAAAGAGAATCCGCCGGTCCTCGGGCACCTCGGGATCCAGGTTGGCGGCCAGGATGGCATCATAGCGGCTCTCCAGCCGGCCCCACATCACCGGCAGGTGGGTCATGCCGCCGCGGCCGTTGGTGGCCAGGAAGA
>JAABRJ010000345.1 GCA_011390985.1 Desulfobacteraceae bacterium | reverse complement strand
GGCTGATTTCGGTGTGGCTGAACACCCGCATGACGGCGGCGTCCCGGGCCGCGGCGAGCTGCAGCAGCGGGCCCTGGGCATGGCTGCTGCGGCCGGGGGTGAAAACCGTCACCTTCAGCTTTTGGCGCTGCTGCCGGCGCGGTGTGGGCAGCGGGGCAAAGAGCGCGAAGTGGGTTTCACCCTGCTGGGCGAGGCTTTTTTCGGCGGCCAGCGTCCGGCCGTCCTGGAGGATGCGGGCATGAAAGGGGGCTGCCGCGCTGACCAGCAGGAAATGGCCGGGGGGCAGCATGACCATCCGGCGGCAATCCGTCGGCCATTGCCAGCGGGTGACCGGGGGGGGTGCGCCGGCGGGGGCCACCGCCTGGCAGAACCCGGCCGGGTCGGCGGCCAGGCGGGCTGCGGCCGCATCGGGATCGAAGCTGCCGAGATCAGCCGTTTCGCCTAAAATTTGGCGCACCTCCAGGGCTTTGGCCCGCAGGCACTGGTGTGCGATGCGTTCCGGCAGCCCCAGTGGGCGCGCGCGGGGGTGGTCGATCAGCGCCAGGTCCGCCGGGTCCGGACTCAGACACCTGACCTGGCCGGCCGCCAGGGGCAGCAGCTGACGGGTGGCGGCTTTCTGAGGCACCACGCGCTCGCCGGTGAGCAGGTCGACCCACTCGGCGGCCGCGATCTCCGCCTGGCGCGGGTTCCAGGCGGCGGTCACGGGCTGGCGGTCGTCGAGATTGGCCACCACCAGCAGGGTCCGGCCGCTGGGGCGGTGGCACCGGCGCATGACGATGAAGTCGCCATCGCCTTGCTGCAGCATCTTGAGGTCGACCTCGGCGTGAAACGCCGGGTGGGTTTTCAGCAGGTCGCTGAGGCGCCGGATCCAGCCGACCATGTTGGGCGCTGCCCCCCAGTTGAGGCTCGGAGCTTCGTGGACGATGATCTTCTCGGCGGCATACCACTCGACGCCGTTGGCGAAGCCGAAGGCCCCGTGGTCGGCCAGCAGTGCGCACAGGGCGGTGCGCATCCGGGCGTAGACCCGCGAGCGGACGGCCAGGCGGTTGTTGTCGTGGGTTTCGGCAAAATGCACCATCAGGCCGTCGCTGCGGCTGATATCCAGCGGCTCCGGCAGGTAGTATTCGATCTGCCCGCGGGTGTAGTTCTGAAACAGCTCGGAATAGGCGGCATCGAAATTGGCGCGGCTGAGGATCTCGCGGGTCACCGACATTTTGCCCCCCAGGCCCTCCAGCAGGAAGACGGTGTCGGGAAACCGGCTGCGTACGGACGCGACGATATAGCGCCAGGCCTCCACCGGGATCATGTAGCCCGCATCGCAGCGAAACCCGTCGACGCCGCGGCGGCACCAGCGCAGAAACACGTCGGCCATGTACTGCCACAGGTCCTTGTGGGTGAAATCCAGCCGGGTGAGGTCCTCCCAGCGCACGCCCCAGGCCCCGGGCACCTCGATGCGGCCCTCGGGGTCGCGCACCAGCCACTCGGGGTGGGTTTCGTGCAGGCTGGCGGCCCAGCCGGTGTGGTTGATGGCGACGTCCAGGTAGATCCGGGCGCTGCGCTCGTGAACCGCGTCCACCAGTTCGATGAACTGCTCCAGGGGCGTGGCCTTGGGGTCGAATTCCGCCAGGGCCGGATCGACCTCGGTGAAGCTCAGGGCGGCATACGGGCTGCCGAAGCGGCCCATGCGGGCGTAGGTGGTCGGGGTGGGGTGGATCGGAAGCAGCTGCAGGATCCGACAGCCCAATTCGCCCACGATGAAGTCCAGTTCGCGGATCAGATCGCGAAAGGTCCCCGACGGTGGAATGACCGTGTAGCGATCCCGATCCAGAGCCGCGATGCAGTCGCGGCGGGTCGGGTCCGGCTCGAACCGGCCGGTTTTGTTGGGGCCGAACTGGCGCACAAATGCATTGTAAACGATGTTGGCGGCACAGGATTCGGCCGGGGCGACGTTGATCACGGTGTTGTCGCCGACGGGCCAGGCCGGTTCTCTGGCGCCGGCCTCCAGGAAAAAACACTTGGCCTGGAAATGGCCCACCTCGCAGAGGGGCAGGGTCGCCCGGAACCGCCCCGGGGCCACCGGCTGCAGGGGAATGTCGAACCAGTCGCGCGCCAGGGGAGGGAGGTCGCGCGTGACCGCCTGAATAATCTGGCGGCGGGCGATGTCGGCATGCCCGATGTTGGTCCGGACCCAGGCGCTGCCCGTGGCGTCGGCGGGGGTGTTGAGTTCGAAGGTCAGGGTGTCGCCCCGAAAGTGGAGCAGGTGACGGCCGGGTTCCGGGATCTGGCTGATCTTGCCGGAGATATTCATCAATGCTGCACCTGCGCTCCTGTTGGTTGAGGGCCGCGGCATAAAAAAAGTTTGACAACTGGCTTGCGCCCAACGGCCTCCGTGATCTCAGCCCTTCCAGAGATCCACATCGATCAGACCCAGACGTGCGGCCTGACGCACCAGATCGATGGTGCTGCGCAGGTCGAGCTTTTTCATGATATTGGCGCGATGGTTTTCAACCGTTTTGGGGCTGATGAAGAGCCGCTGGCCGATTTCGCGGGTGCTGAAACCTTCGGCCAGCAGGCGCATGACCTCCTGCTCCCGGGGGGTCAGCCGGGGGTGGGCCGAGATGGCCGCGGCGGGGGATTTGACGGCGGACTGGCGCAGGTTTTCGACCACCTGGGACGATAGGCTGCTGTCTAAAAACAGTTCGCCGCGGGCTACCGCCGCCAGCCCTTTCAACAACCCGTCCGAGGCCGATTCTTTTACGAGGTAACCCCGCGCGCCGGCCTGGAAAGCTGTGGCGATGTAAGTGATCTTGTTGTGCATGCTGATGATCAGCACCCGGCTTTCGGGCAGAAGCTTGGCCAGGTCGCGGGTCAGTTCGATCCCGTTTTTATCCGGCAGCGAGACGTCGACAATGATCACATCGGGTTTCAGCTCGGCTGCCAGGTCGATGCCGGACCGGGCCGTGTCGGCTTCGCCGACCATGCGGTAGCGCGGCTCGCGGCCGATGATGGCTTTGAGCCCCTCGCGGAACAGCGGGTGGTCGTCGATGATCAGGATGGTGGTTTTGTGATCCACGCTGCCCCCCGTTTGTTGCGTCCGGGCTCCTGGCAAAGGCTGTCGCAGCGGTGGCCGGCGGTGACGATGCCGATCACCTCTACTGGTCCGTCACCGTCCGGGTCAAACCCCTCGGTTCCCATGCGGGCGCGGCCATCGACCCGAGATCCCGGCTTACGGCCGATCGGCGCCTCTTACCCATCCGGTCCGGGGTTGAAGACCGGTCGGTCAAAATGTCGTGATCACCGAGTTGCAGGTGTCCTCAAAGCAGGTCGGCGTCTGCGTGTCCGCCTCGGGGTCGTTTTCCCAGCGCTGCCCGTCGATTAGATAGCGGAACTGGATCTCCCGGTCGGTTTGCAGATCAAGGGTCAGGGTGAAGTCTCCGTTTTTGAGCCGTTTGAGGGGCAGCGCCTCCCGGTCCCAGTCGTTCAGTTCGGTGACCAGATGCACCGTCCGGGCCTCGGGTGCCATCTCCGCCGGCAGACGGAACGTGACCTTGCAGATCGGCTTGGATTTGAGAAACTGTTTTTTGATGCTCACAAAGCCTCCTTTCCCGTTTACCGGGAGTAAATTTTTCTGATGCCGGCAGCGGTGCCGGACAAAAGGCGCTTAAAAGGGCGGGGCCTCGGTAAAAAACAACACCCCAAGGTGTGCGCCTTGCCGACGAACGAAAATTCGGCGCAATCCCGTATCGTTCTTACCAGGACCCTTATTTAACCGAGGTTTCGATTTTAAGACCGTATTTGTCGATCCTGGAGTGCAGGGTCGGCCGCGAGAGGCCGAGCAGTTTGGCCGCCCGCGAGCGGTTGCCGCCCGTGAGGGTCAGCGCTTCACTGATCAGGATGCTGGCAAAACGGTCCATGCAGGCATCGAACAGGTTTTTCTGGCTTTTGGCGGTCAGGGCTTCAACCGCCCACCTGCGAAGCGCCTGATCGGTGGTGCCGATGGTGTCGGACGGGTCGCCGCTCTTACCTTCGCCGCGAAGGGTCAGGCCGATGTCTTCGGGGCTGATGGGCGCGCCGCGATTGAAGATTAGGAGTTTCTGGATGGTGTTGCTGAGTTCCCGGATATTTCCCGGCCAGGGGTAGGCTTTCAGACTTTCCTTGGCTTCGGGGGTGACGCCGGGGGTTTCAACTCCCAGACTGTCCCCGTGACGGGAAAGGAAATATTCCGTCAGCAGGGGGATGTCGTCGACGCGCTCCCGCAGGGGCGGCAGCCAGATGGTGACGACTTTGAGCCGGTAGTAGAGATCCTCGCGGAAGCGGCCTTCAACCAAGGCGGCTTCCAGGTCGCGGTTGGTGGCCGCGATGATGCGCACATCCACCGCGATGGTCTCGCCGCCTCCCAGGCGTTCTATACTCTTTTCCTGGAGCAGGCGCAAGATTTTTGCCTGGATGCTGAAAGGCATGTCGCCGATTTCGTCGAGGAACACCGTTCCGCGGTGGGCCTGTTCGATTTTGCCCACCCGGCGGTGGGCGGCGCCCGTAAAGGCCCCTTTTTCGTACCCGAAAAGCTCGCTTTCCAGGAGGTTTTCGGGTATCGCGACGCAGTTGATGACCAGGAAGGGGTTGGCCGCGCGCAGGCTGTGCTGGTAAATCGCCCGGGCGACCAGCTCCTTGCCGGTGCCCGATTCCCCGCGGATGAGCACGGTGGCATCCGACGAGGCCACCCGGCCGATGGCCTTGTAGACATCCTGCATGGGTTTGCTGCGGCCGATGATGGCTTCCCGCGCGGTCTGCTCGATGCCCCCGTTCATGATCACCGGTGAGCGCATGAAGTGCCCGGCTGCAATGGCTTTCTGGATCACCGC
>JAABRJ010000344.1 GCA_011390985.1 Desulfobacteraceae bacterium | reverse complement strand
GAGCATGTCGGGAATGTCGAAAGGTTTGAGAATGTAATCGTAGGCCCCCATTTTGGTGGCCTCGATGGCGGTTTCGGTGGTGCCGAAGGCCGTCATGATGATCACCGGCAGCTTGGGCTCGATGCGCTGGATCTGCAGAAAGGTCTGCAGCCCGTTCATGCCGGGCAGGCGCATGTCGAGGATCACCAGGTCGGGGCTCTGCTGGGCGACCATTTTTACCCCGGCCTCTCCCGAAGGGGCCGTCTGGACGGCGTAGTCTTCTTCCTTGAGCAGTTTTTCGAAACTGCGCCGCAGCTGGTCGTCGTCGTCAATGATCAGGATCGTGTCCACGGCTGTCCTCATCCGGTCTGGGCGGGCAGGGTTATGGTGAAGACCGTCCCCTGGCCTTCCCGGGAATTCAGGCTCAGCCAGCCGCCGTGCTCCTCGATGATGCGCGCGGCGATGCTCAGGCCCAGTCCCGTGCCCTCCTCCTTGGTGGTAAAGAAGGGCTGGAAGACCCGGTCTCTGAGCGTCTCGGGGATCCCGGGCCCCTCGTCTTGCAGCCGGATGACCACCTGCTGCCGGTTGTCGCTGCGCTGCAGCTCCTCGGTGATGCGGATGGCGCCGCCGGCGGTCATGGCCTCGCAGGCGTTGACGACCAGGTTGACGAGGACTTCCTTGAGTTGCTCGGGGTCGGCCTGGATCTCGGGCAGCGGCCGCAGGCGCTCGACGCTGATCATGACATTGTTGGAGGCCAAGCGGTGGCGCAGCAGCTGGACGACCAGATCCACCACCTCCGAGGGGCTGACCTGCTGCATCTTGAGCTTGGGCGGGCGCGAGAACTCCAGGAAATTCTGGACGATGGTGTCGATCTGGTCGATCTCCTCGGAGATCACCTTGAAGTCGTCGCGCTGGGTGTCCGAGAGCGCAAGCGTGCGTTCCAGCGAGAAAAGCCGCATCTTGACCGAGGTGAGGGGGTTGCGGATGCTGTGGGCCATGCCGGCCGCCAGCTTGCCGACCATGGCCATTTTCTCGGTTTGCAGGAGGTGCTCGCGGCTTTTTTCAAGCTCGCTCTGGGTCTGGTCCACGTTTTCAATCAGGCCCCGCACCTTGAGGCTCAGGGCCTTGATTTCGTTCCCCGGGGGGGGCGGGCGGCTCTCGCGGTCGGCCTCGCGCGTCAGCTCGCGCACCGGTCCCAGAATGTGTTTGGCCAGGATAAAGGCCAGCAGCATCACCATCAGCAGGGCCAGGAGCATGGACGAGACGGCGGTCACCCGCAGATTTTGCGCTTCAGTCTGGCTGGCGGCCCGGGTGCCTGTGATCTGCTGGGTGTGCAGGGCCTTGTAATTTTCACAGAGGCTGAGCATCCGGAAAAAATATTCCCGCACCTGCTTGTGGCGCTTGGCGCCGGCTTCGCGCTGGCCGTCGCGGTAATAATCGATCACCTCGTCCTTGGCAGCGATGTAGCGGGCATATTCGGCTTCGATTTCGGTGATGGCCTGGATCTGTTGCGGGTTTTCAGCGGTCGCACGGGCCTCCTTGAGGTTCTGTAGAAAAATCTGGCGGTACTCCCCCAGCTGGCGAAGCCAGTCGGGATCGCCGTCCAAAAAGTAGTAGGAGACAAAGCCCTTCTGGTTGACCAGGGCGGTTTCCAGGGCTTCGGCGGTCTGGTAGGCGGCGATGTTTTTGGTGACGATGGTCGCCAGCAGGGCGTCCATGCGGTAGGTGTACCAGACCATGACATAGCCGCCGGCAGCGGTGATGGCCGCGATCAGGGCGAGGATCAGGTAAATTCTGGTGCGCAGGCTGAAGCGGCTTTGCATGGCGGTCCGCAGGGCTTGGGGCGGTCAGAATGGTCGGATCCAGCCCCGCCCTTTACCCATAGGGGCAAGGTTGAAGGGTGCTAATTGCGTTGAAAACAGTTTCGATTGATTTGATTACTGATTCATGGTAGTTACGCCTGAATTGGTATTCACGTGCGATTGTTTCCCAAACGGTGGTGGCGTGATGCCCCGGAAACCACCATCAACGCAACGCCGATGAGCGGCCGGTGACGTTCAAGCGCCCATCATCGGATCGTCTTGGCGCAGGAGGTTATCAGTGAAAAATTACCTTGTCAAAGACCTGATGGTGCCGATTTCGGAGTATGCCACGGTCCCGGAGGACGCCACCCTGTTCGAGGCGGTGCTGGCCCTGGAGAAGGCCCAGGAGCAGTTCAATCAAAACCGGTATTCCCATCGGGCCGTTCTGATTCTGGACAAGCAGAAAAAAGTGGTCGGCAAACTCAGTCAGATGGACTTCCTCGGTGCGCTGGAACCCAGGGACGCAAACCTGGAGCAAATCCGCAACTTCAAACAGTTCGGTTTCTCCCGCAAGGCCGTCGCCCTGCAGCAGGAAGAATATCTCAAGTCCTCGGCGCCGATTCTGGACTTCTATTCCAAAGCGGCCCGCAAGAAGGTCACGGAATACATGCAGCGCCCCACGGAAGGGGAGTACGTGGATGAAAACGCCTCCCTGGATATGGCCCTGCACCAGTTGACCGCGGGCGCCAACCTCTCCCTGCTGGTCACCCGAGGCGCCGAGATCGTCGGTGTGCTGCGGCTGGCCGATGTGTTTGCCGCCGTGTACCATTCCATGAAGGAGTCCGAATTGCAAAAAACCCCTGGGGAGGCATGATGAAAGAACTCCATAAACTTTTGGACCGGATCGTGCAGCGGGTGAACATCAACCTTCGGGAACTGGAGTTCGATGTCAACCCGCTGGTGAGCAAACTCATTCCCGCCGGGCAGATGACCAAGTTCTATGCCTTCTACGGCATCACCCCGCATCATTCGTTGAACCTGGTGTTCAAACATTCCAATCTCTCCGGCAGCTATTTTCTGGGCAAGGTCCGCGTGACCAACTCGCTGCTCTACAAAAGCGATATCCGCGGCGATGAATTGAAAAAAAACGGTGATCTCTTCCAATACCAGGATTTCAACATCCCCGTGGACCAGGACGAGGAGATCAGCATCGACGACAGCTTCCTCATCAAAACCCTGGTGCACAACTATTCCCACGATCCGGAAACCCTGGAGACCTTCTTTATTCGCGACACGGTTTCCGCCCACTTCGCCAATATTCACGGGTCGCCTACCGACGGCAGTTTTCTGGGGCCCTTCGCGACGGTGGACCTGACCACCATCCGCGACTGTGTCATCGGCGCATACTCCTATGTGCAGGCCGGGGAGGTCAGCCACCTGAATATCGAGCCGGGAACGGTCTGGGTAAGGAAACCGGGTGATTTCAATTTCATGTACCGCTATCCGATCAGCCAATTGAGCAATTACGTCTATTTTGCCGCCGGCAGCCCCCCGCAGGGCGTCTTCATGGATTTTTTGGAGGACCGCAAAGAGGCCTTTCAGCGGGTATTCAGCGTGGTCAACATCGAAACCCCGCTCTCGGTTCCGCCGAGTGCCTCCCTGGACCGCTTCGCGGTGATCAAACCCAAAACCAAAATCGGTGAAAACGTGCTGGTGGCGCAGCGGGCCTTCCTGCAGAATTCGGTGCTCGGAAAGGGCGCCAATGCCCAGGAAAACTGCTACATCATCAACGCCAAACTCCAGGGCAACAACGTGACGGCGCACGGGGCGAAAATCATCGAGGCGGATCTGGGAAAAAATGTGTTCGTGGGATTCAACGGTTTCCTCAGAGGGCGGCCGGGCGCAAGGATCACCATCGGCCAGGACAGCGTCATCATGCCGCACACGATCATCGATGTCCGCAATCCCTTGACCATTCCCTCCGGCCATCTGGTCTGGGGGTTGGTTCAGAACCCCAAGGACCTGCAAACCAACAGCATGTCGCTTAAGGACTTTTCAAAGATCAATTCACGGATGTGCAAAGGTGCTATGCTTTTCGAGGGCAGCGGCGGCAGTTTCGTTTCGGGGTTCCAGGAGCGGATCCACCACATCCTGGAAGCCAACGGCGCGTTCTACGACGGCAAGCTGAAACGCGGGCACGCCCAGCGCAATCAGAACATTTCCTTCAACACGATCCAACCCTATCCCGAAGGGGATAAAGAAGGGTTGTATCCCACCATCATTATCCAGCCCTAAAAAACCATCGGCCCGGCCACTAGCAACCAACCGGGCCGGTGGTTTCCTTATTTAAAAAAATTCAACAGTGCATCCAAGTTGGTCATGGGGTGCGGTGGGCAGCCGGGAATATACAGATCCACCGGCAGCAGGCGGTCCAGCCCGTCGCTGACTTCGGGGCTGCCCCGAAAAGGGCCGCCGGAGAGTGTGCAGCTCCCCACGGCGATGACCACCCGCGGCTGGGGGGTGGCTTCCAGGGTTTGCAGCAGGGCGGTTTGCATGTTGCGGGAAATGGGGCCGGTGACCACGATGCCGTCGGCGTGGCGGGGGGAGGCCACGAAGTTGATGCCGAAGCGGGCCAGATCGAAAAACGGGGTGGCCAGCACGTTCAGATCCGCTTCGCAGGCATTACAGCCGGCCGCCGATACCTGGCGCAGTTGAAGCGAACGGCCGAAGAGTTTTTTGAAGTGCTGCCGGGAATGCTCGGCCAGGTTTGGAAGATGGCCTTTGGTGATCAGGTGTTCCTTCTCGGCAACGGCGATGGCAAAGTCCTGGGTGAAGGCG
>JAABRJ010000343.1 GCA_011390985.1 Desulfobacteraceae bacterium | reverse complement strand
AGGCGCACCGCCGTCGCCAATGTCTTTTCGGTTCGGATCATCCCGCAGGAATAGCTCCCGACGGCGACCCCCCTGCCGATCACAATCCCCACGCCGGTAGCCGCCAGACCCGGATCGATCCCGATGACCTTGACCATCACCATTTTAGCAACCGTGCAGGGCGGCCGCGGTTCACTTCATCCCCTCCAGTTTTTTGGCGGCGATCTCGGCCTCGTTGCTGTCGGGGTATTTCTGGATCAGGGATTCCAGGACCAGCCGCCCGTTGGCATTGTCGCCGAGGTTGCTGAAGGCAAACCCCTGCTTCAGCAGGGCGGCCGGCAGCTTGTTGCCTTTGGGGTATTTCTCGACGACCTTCTGGTATTCCAGGATGGCCTTTTCATACCATTTTTCACGGTAGTAGGTTTCCCCCAGCCAGAATTGGGCGCTGCTCGCCTGGGCCGAGTTCGGAAAATCCGCCAGCAGCTTTCCAAACAGGCTGCGGGCCTTTTCAAACTCCCCCTGATCAAAAGCGGCCCGCGCCGCGGCGTAGCGCTCTTTTTCGCCCGTGGGGGCCGCCTCAGCGGCAGAGGCGGCGGCGGCCGGTCTGGCGCTGCCGGCGGCATCCATGTTGAGGTAGGCTTCGAGCTGCTTGATGCGGTCCTCCATTTGGAGGATCTTACCCTCCAGACTGGCCGTTTTCTGCCCGCGCTGCTGAATGTCGGTTTCGGTCTCGCCCAGTTTCTGGCGGGTTTTGACCTCCACCTCCTCCAGCCGCCCGCCCAGCAGTCGCATTTCCTCCTCGAGGTTCTCGATGCTGACCCGCAGGCTGGCCGCCTGATTCTTGATTTCGGAATCCTTGGATTCCAGTGTCTGGCGGGTGTCTTCAATTTCCCGGGTCTGCGTTTCCAGCACGGCATTGCGGCGCTCGATCGACGCCAGCCGACGATCCAGGGTGATCACATCCTGCTGCATGGCGCATCCGGCCGCCATAGCTGCAAAAACCAGAACAACGACAGGTAGGGGTTTCATGGCAGGTCCGTTCAGATAGCCCATTGCGGTTGCGGAAAAAGCTTACCCGCCGGAAGGCGGGTAAGGGGCCAAAAGGCGCACGGCAGACGGGGGATTCCGCCCGTCTGCCGTTCTCACTGTCACCGGCCGCCGACTGCGGTCAACGGTAGATTGCCGGTGCTATTCCAAGACGAATTGGGCCCGCCGGTTCTTGGCCCAGGCTTCCTCGTTGCTCCTCGGGTCGATCGGGCGCTCCTCACCGTAGCTGATGGTGGTCAGCCGGGAAGCGGAGATCCCCAGATCCACCAGGAAGGCCTTGGCGGACTCGGCACGGCGCTCCCCGAGCGCGAGGTTGTACTCGGTGGTGCCGCGCTCATCGGTGTGTCCCTCGATGATGGCCGTAAGGTCCGGGTTAGCCCTCAGCCAGTCCGCCTTGTCTCTCAGGGTTTCCTGGGCCGCCGGCAGCAGCCGGGATTTATCGAATTCGAAATAGATGTTCTCGTTCATGAAACGGGTACGCGCCGCGTTCATTCCCTGGTTTGCCAGCTGCTCCTGTTGCAGACGCTCTTCCTCGAGCGCTTTCTGCCGTGCCAGCTCTTCCTGGCGGGCTCTCTCGGCGTCCATCGCGGCCTGATCGACCTGGGTTTCCGTAGCGACCCCTTTCTTTGCACAAGAGGTCAGCAGCAGCATCGTCGGCAGCACCAGCAGCAGCAGGGCCGCCATGATCCAAATCCTTTTTTTCATCTTTCTCCTCCTTTTACTTTGTCAGTACAGCAATTGAGCCCCTTTTAATTCACGATTCTGCCCGACCACTTGGGATTGGTCTGCTCTCCCGGCAAGGTCAGCAGCCGACGCTGATCCGTTCCATAGCCGGTCATGACATAGATCCGTTTAGGGCCTTCGCGGTTTGAACTGAAAACGATCAGGCTGCCGTCCGGGGACCAGGACGGGGATTCATTGTCCCCGGTGCTGCGGGTCAGCTGAAGCGTTTTTCTAGTCGCCAAGTCAATCACACGGATATTGAAACCGCCATCCTCGGCTGCACAGTAGGCAATCCGATCGCCCTTGGGCGACCAACTGGGGGTGGTGTTGTAACGCCCATCGAAAGTCAATCTCTCTTCGCGCCCGCTGCTTATGTCCTGCATGTGTATCTGGGGGGTTCCAGAGCGGTTGGACACAAAGGCCATCGACTTGCCGTCCGGGGACCAGACCGGCGAAATGTCTATGCCTTTACTTTCCGTCAACCTTTTAATGATTTTTCCGGTGCCGGTCAATAAATAAATTTCCGGGTCACCCGAAAAGGAAAGCGTTGCCGCCAGCTCGAATTTATCGGGCACCCAGGCCGGGGTCGCGTTGAGCCCTGGGCGGTCGACGACACTGCCGCGCCGCTGCGCCAAATTCCGGATATACAGATCCGGTTTGCCCTGCCGGTAGGACGTGTAGGCCAGCCACTTGCCGTCCGATGACCAGGCCGGCGACAGGGTGATCGCCTTGTTCTGGGTCACCTGCTGGGGGCTTTCGCCGTCAAAATCAGCCGTGAAGATTTCCTTGTTGCCGGGGCCGTTTGAGACAAAAGCGATCTGGCTGTCAAAAATGCCGTGGTTGCCGGTGAGCGCAAATATCACCTCGCTGCAGAAGCGGTGGATCATCCGCCGCTGGTCGCTGACCAGGCCCTTGTACCGTTTACCGATCAGCAGCTGCGACTTGAACGTGTCGAACAGACGCAGTTCCATCTCCATGTACTGGTCCTTCAGCGACACGCCGCCGGTCACGAGCAGCTCGGCCCCAATGGCGGTCCAGTCCTGAAATCTGATGTTGGGCGCAATGATCCCCATCGCTTCGGGCTTCACCAGAAAGGCGCCGCGATCCAGCAGCTTGAAATAACCGGTAAATTCCAGCGCACCGGCCAGCTGGTCGGCCGCCTGGTCGGCCGCCTGGCGTTCGGCCGGATGGCCGGCCACCGGCCTGAAGGTCGGGACGGCCATGGGGA
>JAABRJ010000342.1 GCA_011390985.1 Desulfobacteraceae bacterium | reverse complement strand
TAGAGTGTCTTATAAACGCCCCTTATATAGTGCCTGCGGTATTAGAAAAGCGCTTCTGCACCTCATGAAACATGAGGTGCGAATGGTCCTTCAGATGTTCGCTGATAAGCGAAAATTCCGGGACGCGGGGGTCGACTGTTTTCAGGACCGCCTGAAAAAAATCCCCGATCTCTTCGGGCGCAAAAGACCTCAAATAGTCAATGAAACGGGTGGGCAGCGCCGGGTGTTTGGATTTCAGGCCCATCAAAACCCCATTCAGGGTTTCCCCGACCGCCACGTCATCGGACCATACCAGGTTGCCTACCCCTTCTAAACGGTCCAGCCGGGTTTGGATGGACAGGTTCGCCAGGAAAAAAAACAGGGTCTCGGCCAGCGATTCGGCCGCCGCCTGCGGTGCGCTGACAATTGGCGAATACTGCCGGGCGGTAATCAGCCGCACCGCCAAGCGGTCGTTTTGGCACTGGACAACAAAATCCCCGGCAGCGTGATGCCAGGGGAAGATCTGCCGAGTGGTTGACAGATCAAAATAAGCGGTCAGGATCAGCGCGACCTGGCGATAGAGCTGGCGGGTCTGTGCTTCGGAAAGGAAAAAGACGCCGTTGCGGGCGTCCCAGACCAGAATGCCGAGAGCCCCGTCGGCGGGGTGGCGGGTCAGATGGAATTCACTGAAGTCCTCGAACCATTCCCCCAGAAACAGCTGCCGGCGCCTTAGCCCCGGGCCGCCGCCCTCCCCGAGGCTGTACACCCGCGGCAGGTAACCATCGGGCAGGAAACGGTTCAATTCCTCCAGCAGCGAGAATTCTCTCTGGATCGCAGCGTCGCCGGCAGGCGAGACCGCGACATTCAGCACAAACGACTCCCGGTAATCCGCCGCGATCGTCTCAATCCGCGCGGGGTGGTAGAAGGCGCCGTGTTTTTCCAGATAAACCCGGATTTCCGCGAAATTCAGACGTTCTGGGGGTAGCTGGCGGCGAACCCCGACAGCTTCCCGCAGCCGCCGAAAATCCCGCCACGCCAGGAAATCGGTGACGGCATCGAAGTAGGCCCCGTAGGTCGCCGCGCGATTCGGAAAAGCGGGGGTTTCATCGGGTCGATGGCCGCGGTTCATGGGCAGCGGCGCCTCCCAGGTGCCGTCCGAGCGGCAAAGGGCGGCGCTTCGGCCGGTAAGATAAAAACGAAACCGGGGCCTTGGGGTCATATGGGTCGCGGCGGGCAACCCGCTCTGGCAGGGATAGCCGCCGCGAGTGGGCCGGCAAGATAAACACCGGCGTGGCTCGCAGCCTGCCGACTTAATGGCATCTTTCGGAAATATCCTTGATGATTTCGGGCGCCACCTTGTAGCCGAGTTCAATCGCCCGGTCGCAATGCCGCTTGGCCAGATCGAACGCGCCCTTCTGGAGATAGGCGATTGCCAGGTTGTTGTGGGCGACGGGAAAATCGGGCTCCAGCTTGATGGCCTTAAGCCCGGCCTCGATACTTTTGTCCACCTGGCCTTTCATCAGATAGGCGCTGGCGAGCGTGGTAAAGGCTTGCAGAAACCGGAAGTTAAATACCGTTGCGCGCTCGAGGGCCTCGATGGCTTTATCCACATTGCCTTTTTGAAGTTGGACGAAACCGATATTGCCGTAGCCTTCCGAAAAACCCGGGCGAGCTTTGACGGCTTTTTGATTGAAATCCAGACACCCGTCGAGGTCCCCGTCCTTCAGACGGATACCGCCCAGCAGGACGTAGGCTTCGGCAAGAGACGGGCTGCATTCGATCGCCCTGAAAAGCGCCTGCTCGGCTTCCGCGTATTGTTTCTGGCCCAGCAGCCCGACGGCCAGATTGTAGTGCGAAGTGCCGCATTCCGGATTGGAGGCAATCGCCGCGCGCTGATGGGCGATAAATTCGTTCACGTTTTTGGGTTTCTCATTTTCCATGATTATTCCTTTCATAACCCCGATAAGGCGTTGAGGCTAGTATGAAATGGTAATCTTGTCAATAAAAAATCAAAATCGGGTGTTATCGGCGCTTTGCTGAACAACCGCTGGTGCCAGCGGGTGTTGAAGCGGCTTTTTTCTTGACAAAAATGCTCAATTTTTCCTATTTTTTAAATCGTTATTAAGCTGATTCTTTCAGAAACTTCAACCCAACACAGGCTGCAGCGAGGGACCGCGATGAAAACAGGATGCTACACAGCGATCATAACCCCTTTTCTGGGAGACCGGGTCGATTACCAGGGGCTTCAACAGCTTATTGATTTTCAGATTGAAAACGGGGTCACCGGTATACTGGCGGTCGGCACCACCGGTGAGAGCCCCTCCCTCACCTGGGATGAACACCATCAGGTGACGGCCCAGGTGGTGAAAAAAACCCGGGGGAAATGTGTCAGCATCGCCGGCACCGGCAGCAACTATACCCAGGAGGCGCTGGCCGCAACCCGCCACGCGGTGGAAACCGGCGCCGATGCCGTCCTTTTGGTGGACCCTTATTACAACGGCCCCAGTTCCCTGGAGATCAGGCGGGAATACATCGCCCCCATCGCGGCAGCGTTTCCCGGCGTCGACGTTATTCCCTACGTCATTCCCGGCCGCACCGGCGCCCAGCTGCTGCCGGAAGACCTGGGGCTGCTGTCCCGGGAGTTTAAAAATGTCCAGACGGTCAAAGAGGCCACCGGCAAGCTTGAAAACATGCGGCGGACCCGCACGGTTTGCGGCCGCGATTTCACGATTCTCTCCGGCGACGACGCCCTGACCTACGCGATGATGACCGATCCGCAAATCCTTGCGACGGGCGTTATTTCCGTGATCAGCAATATTGCACCGGCAGCCGTCAGCCAAATGGTTGGCCTTTTGCTGAACGGTCAGAAATCCGAGGCCGAGAAACGCATGCGCCTGCTGGAGCCGCTTTTCAATCTGGTGACCGTCAAGACCATTGAGCAAACCCCTTTTGGGGAGGTCCTCTGCCGCGCCAGAAACCCCCTGGCGCTCAAAACGCTTATGGCACTGTTGGGAATGCCC
>JAABRJ010000341.1 GCA_011390985.1 Desulfobacteraceae bacterium | reverse complement strand
AGTACGGGGTCGTGCACCTGTGGACGCTGATCTGCCTCTCACTTGGCATTCTGGGGCCCAATGAACGTGAATATTTAAGGGATGATTTGAAGGAAGTGGCGGTCTTTCACCCCGAGACCGCCATGTAGTCGGAAAACGAACGTTGCAAGGGGGTCGAAAAACGATTTAAGGGGTCCGACGCTGGTTTTGGGCTGAGCCTGATCCCGGGTGCCTGCTGAGTTGAACCTGAGCTGAATCCTGTTCCCTGGTTTTCACCCCCCCTGTTACCGGGATGCGGCTGTTACCGCCGGGCAGCCGCGTCCCGACATTTCGAAATGGGCGCACTTTTAGGGCGGAGGTCTCCCGCCATCGCCCAGTGACGCGTCCCCAATACGGCGGGCTGAATAACGACGAATTCGACAAATCCCGGATCGGGGGACGGCTCCCCCCCTTCTGACCTATTCGGATGGGCAGCATGCAGCGGTTTACGATCGACGATCTGCAACGCAGAAGGCAAAGGGCCCTGATGGGCGCTGCCCAGGCGATCCTGAAGCAGCGCTCGACCTATCTGGAGCTCAAAAAGCTGGTCCACGCCATCAATTCCAATCCCCTCGACGTGGCCGATTACTACACCACCGCCGCCCGCCTGGGTGCCCTGCTCACGCGCATGAGCACCGGCAGCAGCGAGACAATCTTCCAATACTTCGCGGACCATATCGACCCCCGCAAATGCGGAGAGGCTGTCAACTTCCGGGTCGAATGCCGGGATCTCGACGAACAGCTCAAAGCCCTCGAACAGTGGCGAGTGCAGCAGCACCGGCTGCGGCGGGTCAAATAAAGGCTGCGGCCCCCCCCACCGCATCCGAAGACCGGATTGCATCGGGTTTTCAACTCAGGCGAAATTCAGAATCATGCTGTCATTCGGGATAAACGCCCGAAAGGGCAGCCCGGACTCGCGCGCCACGTAACCCGGCACGGCAACGCCGGAATCAAACTGGGCATAGTCGACGAAGGTTCGGCCGTCGACCCGGACCCTCATCCCCGGCAGGGGGTGTTTGAGGCGCACGATGGCGTTGATTTTGTGAAAACGGCGTTCCAGCCCGGCGTACCCCCGGCTTTCAGCCTTGGCACCGATATCTACCTCGACGTAGTATCTGGAATCATTGGAAACTTGATCCCGATAATCTTCCCCAATCATATTGAGGACCGCTCCTAAATCGCTTTTCATAACATGAGACCTCCCGTTGGGGGTGACAACCGCTTTGGGTCGCGACAAAAAATAAATTTTTTAATGGACAAAAATTAGACAACTGCTCGACACAGTCAATAAATGATCAGCGCCCGGACAACAACTGATCCCAGATGGCGGCATGGCGAAGATTGACATTTTTCAGGGATCGGGGTAATGAGAAGGTTAGTTCAGCCATTCAATTTTGTGCATTCCTCCGGAGTATATTTTGGGGCCAGTCTAAAATTCCTTCCTTTTAGACCTTCTTTCAAAGTGACATCCTGAGCATTTGCGCAAAGCAAGGGGAAAGGAGAAACACCCAATGGAAGGTCGCATCAAATGGTACAACGAGAAAAAAGGATATGGCTTCGTCACGACTGAGGAGCATGGAGACATTTTTCTCCACCAATCGGGTATCCGGGAGTATGGGTACTTTGGTCTTCAGCAGGATGACCCGGTCAGCTTCGACATCAAAGAAACACAGAAGGGCAAGCAGGTGGTCAACCTCCGTCCCCTGAAATCAAGCCAGGTGGGTTAGACAACCCGACTGGCCGCCAGCCGACTCGCGATCCCCCCGCTCGCCGCCGACCGCCCTTGGCCGGCGATTTCAGTTCAGCGCTGCATCCAACATCACGCCTTTGCCTAAATTCAGTGGTCCGGGGCAGGATTGTCTGCTCCGGGTTTTATTTTGAGGTCCCCGTAGCTTGGCGCTTCCGGCAGTTGTGCGGCCTGCCGCAGCTAACGATCGATGGCCAGTCGGATGCCCAGTGTCAGAATGATGGCGCCGGTCACGCCGGATAGGGCCCGCCGGATGCCGCTTCGCTTGAGCAGATGGCTGGCGCGCCCGACCATCGCGGCCAGCAAACACTGCCAGGCCATGGCGACAGTGAAATGCACCCCCGCCAGAAATAGCGATTGGCGCAGGGCGGATCCGGCCGGGTCGACAAATTGCGGCAAAAGCGCCATATAGAAAACGATCGCCTTGGGGTTTAGGACGTTGGAGAGAAAGCCTTCCAGAAACGAGCGCACGGCGCTGAAGGCGCGGGGCGGTTGCCCGCCGTTTGCCAGCCCGGGAACCGCGCCGCCCCGCAGGGCGCTCCGCAGGCTGACGACCCCCAGCCAGCAGAGGTAGCCGGCCCCGCCAAGTTTGAGCGCATTGAAAGCCCAGGCGGACTGCAGCAGGATCAGCGAAATCCCCAGCGCCGAGACAATCGCGTGAACAAACAGGCCGGAGCAGACCCCCAGGCTGCTGACGGCGCCGTCCCACCAGCCGCCACGGCTGGTGTTGCGGATGATCAGGAGCGTGTCGACCCCCGGCGTGATGGTCAGCAGGGTGATGGGAATCAGGTAGGCCCAGATGGTGATTTGCATTTTTGACGTATCCCTGATGGATGCAGCGCCGTGAGCCGCTCAAAGCCCCACCGCGACAATGCCGGGTTGGGGACCTTATAAGTGTCTTTTAGCTGAAACCTCTTGATCGCTGGAGCCTTTGACACAAACCCCATCCGAAGGCAAGGGCGAAAGCATGCAGGACCGGTGTGGCGATGCGCAAAAGCCTTGCAAAGCCGGGCAATGCGCTGCATGGCCTCGCTGCGGAATATCCCATTGACCTTAGCGTTGCGCGCCTACCCCTCGTTAGGCGCGGAAACGCGAAATGATCTTCCATGACAAAACAGCTCTCCATTTTGTTGGCGGCTCTGTGGATGGTGCTGGGGTGCGCTGCATTCCCGGCGAGCAGGCCTGATAGGCAGCTGCGCGAGGTGACGTTTTACTTCGAAGGCCAGGCGAAATC
>JAABRJ010000340.1 GCA_011390985.1 Desulfobacteraceae bacterium | reverse complement strand
CATCAAGGCCTGGGAGGGGTTCACGGCCGAAGGGCCCCAGGAGCTCAACCTGGACCTCATCCGCGGCGACGAGACCCCGGTTGAGATCATCGCCATCGCCCTGGCCATGGAGCAAGGCCTCGGCCGGTTCTACGGCGCGGCGGCCGACCGCGCCAGTGACGCGGCGCTGATCGCGCTCTTGCGGCGCCTGGCGGGATTCGAAGTCAAACACCAGGAAGCCCTGATGGGGCTCTATGCCGAAATGGCACCCGAAGATCCCGCGGGCAGACGCCTGCAAACCGGGAAACTGTCGGGCATCATGGAGGGCGGTTTCGGCATCGACGCCTTTCTGGCGCAAAACGCGGCCTACCTGAACACGCCGAGGGATCTCCTGACCCTGGCCATGATGCTGGAAACCCAGGCCATGGACCTTTACCTGCGTTTTGCCGACAAGAGCGCCGACGCTGCCGCCCGCGCGGTCCTCTTCAAGGTGGCCACCGAAGAAAAGCAGCATCTCGGCGCCCTGGCCGAGCTA
The DNA here is from genome assembly GCA_011390985.1 of Desulfobacteraceae bacterium. Lineage (GTDB taxonomy): Bacteria > Desulfobacterota > Desulfobacteria > Desulfobacterales > JAABRJ01 > JAABRJ01. The sequence continues at coordinate 2,493 of JAABRJ010000340.1, read as the reverse complement.
TACGAGGCACACGCCTGACGCACTCCGCCCGCAGCCGGGGCAAACACCCGCGAATTGCAGCAAAACCCGCATCGGCCCGAAAGACGGATGCGGGTTTTGTTTGGGTGGTGCTCACGGGCGCCGGTTCACGCCACGGCCTGGAAGTTTCCGGGCCTCTGGTAGGCTTGGCTGCGCTCCTTGTAGATTTGGACGGAAACGTTGATAACCGAGATGATGTCGGCTTCCAGGGTGCGTTTGACTTTTCCCGGCACCCCGGCCACCAGCGAAAAGGGCGGGATCTCGGTGTGCTCCAGAATCACGGTTCCGGCCGCCACGATGCTCCCGCGCCCGATCCGGACGCCGTTCATGATGATCGCGCCCATGCCGATCAGGCAGTCGTCCGCCACGCTGCAGCCGTGAATCACGCAGCGGTGGCCGACCGTCACGCGGTCGCCGATGGTCAGCGGAAACCCGGCGTCGACGTGGCACATGGTGAAGTCCTGGACGTTGGTTTCGCGCCCGATGACGATGGCCTCGGAGTCGGCGCGGACGACGCTGTTGAACCAGACCGATGACTGCCCACCGATGGTGACGTTGCCGATCAGGGCTGCGGTGGGGGCCAGATAGACCGATGGGTCGATGACGGGCCGAATGCCTTCCAGGGCATATACGGGCATGGCAAACCTTCCTTTGATAAGCGATGGAGGGGGGAAAACTGCCGCCGGACGTATCGGTTAAATCCGGACGAAAACCTTTTGTCAAGCCCGGCGTTTTCCGTTATGATTCGCAAATCTTGAATGTGCCAGGCCAAACACCGCAGAGGCAAGCGATGACTTTTTTTTGCGTTAGACCCGCTCGCACGACCCCCCTTCTCCTGCAGCTGGCCCTCACCCTGCTCGCGGCCGTCTTCGGCAGCTGCGGCGACAGCGCCCCGCCCCCGCCGCCCGCAGCGGAACCGGCGGGCTTCACCTTCTTCAATCTCGGCGCCAGCAGCGTTTTGACCGATCCCATCCGCAAGAATCTAGAAGCCCAGCTCGGCCCCTACGCCATCGAAACCCGCAGCCTGATCGACCTTGAAGTCAACTACCGCGGGTTTCTGAAAGAGTACTTCCCGGCCCTGCACCAGCTCAACCGCAGGCTCAACTCCCCGGCCGGCGAACGCGTCGACCATTCCACGCGCAAACTGATGTTCCGACAGACCCGCAAGCAAAAGATCCCCTTCGAAAGGGTCTTCCTGATTTTCTCCGGCTACAGCCAAACGCCGCTGCTCTTCAGCATCCACATGCCCAAGGAGGGCCAGGAAACCCTGACGGCCCTCACCGACAAGTACGGCCCCCCCGAGGAAATTGCCTGGGGGGACAACGGCGCCCGCACCCTCTTCTGGCGCGAGGGCGCCGACGTGTTGATGGTGACGGTCAGCACCAACGTTTTCGGCGAAGCCGAATATCACATCATGATCTTCTATGCCGACAACCTCGAGGCCCTGATCCAAACCGAGCAGGAAGCGCTGCGACAGCGGCAGGAGCAGCTCCAGCAGCGGGGGGTGAAGGCCTTCTGAGGTTTGACCGGTTTGGCCCGCATGACACCTGACCCAAGCGATGCGCCGGGCCGCTGGATGGCACCCAAACGACCGCCGGGCCCCGGCCCACGACGGCCGCCGTTTCCAACCGAAATTTCCAAGGAGAACAGCATGACCGACGTCTACCAGCGCCTGGCGACCCACCTGGACCGACTGCCTGCAGGTTTCCCGGCCACCGCGAGCGGGGTAGAGCTGCGGATCCTGAAGCGGCTCTTCACCCCGGCGGAGGCGCAGATCGCCCTGGGGCTGACCCTGATGCCGGAGGCGGCCGAGGGCATTGCCCACCGCCTGGAGCGCGACCCCGCCGAACTCGCCCCCGAGCTGGAGCGCATGTCCCGCAAGGGCCTGATCTTTCGCACACGCCGCGGCGGCCGTCTGCAGTACATGGCCGCCCAGTTCGTGATCGGCATCTGGGAGTACCACGTCAACGATCTCGACGAAGAGCTGATCCGGGACGTCAACGAATACATCCCCCACCTGATGCAGCAAGCCTGGCTGGGGCAGGACACCAAACAGCTGCGGGTGATCCCGGTCTCCCAGAGCGTCTCGGCCGAAATGGCCGTGATGCCCTACGAGCAGGCCGAGGCCATCATCCGGCGCCAGTCCAAGATCGTCGTCTCGCCGTGCATCTGCCGCCGGGAGCACCAGATGATGGGTAAGGGCTGCGGCAAGCCGCTGGAGGTCTGCCTGTCCTTCGGCGCCGGCGCCCATTTCTATGAGGAAAACGGGCTGGGCCGGGGAATCTCCCAGGATGAGGCCGTCGCCCTGCTGCAAGTCGGCCTGGACGCCGGCCTGGTGCTGCAGCCCGGCAATGCCCAGAAACCGGCCAACATCTGCATGTGCTGCGGCTGCTGCTGCCAGATTCTGAAAAACCTCAACGCCCTGGACCAGCCCGCGCGCGCGGTGGCCTCTAACTTCTTCGCGGCCGTCGACCC